>JADYYF010000136.1 GCA_020853795.1 Candidatus Zixiibacteriota bacterium | reverse complement strand
CTTCTTTGCTTCCAAACTTCCATTGAGATTCATGACACCCGCCTCTGTAGCTCTCCGCTGAAGGTTTCATCAGCGGGAGCGGGCGTCTCGGGCGAAACACCCGCTCCACGCAATGCACTGCTTGCTATCAGCGCGTCTAAGATCACAGGCTGCCGCCAACCGTGTCAACAATAAATGCGTATATCTCTATGATTTTTGAAGAATGTGATTCCATAGTACTGCACGACTGGCGTAGGTCGGAAGCACAGAAGAACCTACTAACGATACTAAGTTGTCCGGAGAGTTTTAATTGACAAACTCTAAGAGTTCCACTACACTTCCCGCATGGCCTCCCGATCCAAGTCTACGGCCCGCGCACGCCGAGTCACGATGACACCCCGGACGCCTCGATACAAGCAGCTCAAACAGGTTGCCCTCCTCCTGACCGATGAACAGACGGCCTTCCTCGACCGTTTAGAGGAACAAATCACCCAGCACCGCCGCGACCTGGTAGGGCAGGACGTCAGCGTTGCCGGCAGGCCGGTCTCCAAAGACCGCCGCATCACCAAGAACGCCCTGATTCGCTGCCTGATCGACCTGCTGCAGGAACAACACGAGCGCCTCGACCTCGACAACGTCATCAACGAAGCCGACCTCCTGCAGCGCTTAAGAATCTTGCTCCGCGTCCGATAAATTGATTGACTCTAAGATTTCAAACTCTTAGATTATAATTGCTGTCGCAGAAACAGCAGCATGTTATGTTTCTCTCACACGTCAGCCGGTCGGTCTCTCACACTCTGGCCGGCCGACCAACACGAAAGGAGACCCCATGCCACCCGCCCTCCAACCGAAAACGCCGGCTCCCCGGACGGTCGCAGCTCATATCCCGAGCATTCAGCACTCTACAAACCCAAGCGCGCAAGACCGCGACCACGCCCAATTTCTCGTCACCGAAACCCTCACTGCTCTTGACGAACTCAGGCAGATCCCCAATCTCAAAAGCCTCCGCGGCAAGAAGCGCGCCCACGTGCAGGATCTTTTCGACTTCATACACTTCGGCCTCTCTGAACTCCGCACGCTCTACCCAGCTGCCGGAACACAGGAACGCTAATGCCGCATTCCCTTCATCGCACAGAGCGCACCCTCCCGGTCAGCATCCGACCGGCGCCCACTATCCCGCTGGTCACGCTCTTCCTCGACCGCCGCTCCGATTCCACCCGCCGCGCCTATTCCGCTGACCTCTCCGATTTCGCGACTTTTCTCGGAGTACCCGACCAGCAATCGGCGCTCGCCTGCATGGTCCAACTCAAAGCAGGGCAGGCTAACAGCCTCGCCCTGCAATACCGGCAATCGTTGATCGCAGCAGGGAAGTCACCGGCCACGATCAACCGCCGCCTTGCGACTCTTCGCTCCGCCTCGAAACTCGCCCGCACCATCGGCGCCATCAACTGGACTCTCGAGATCGAGAACGAGCCTGCACATTCGTACCGCGACACCTCCGGCCCTGGCCTCTACGGAATTCGCCGAATGCTTAAAGCCGCCGCCGCACACGACAACCCAGCCAAGGCCGCCCGCGATACCGCAATCCTTCGCTTGCTCTTCGATCTCGCGCTACGCCGGAAGGAACTTGTCGGCCTCGAGCTTTCGGACCTCAGCCTCGCCGAGCGCCGGATCGCCGTAGTCGGCAAGGGATCGCGCGAATCCCTGACTCTCTCCTTGCCGGAACCCACTGCAACCGCGATCTCCACCTGGCTCGCGTTTCGCGGCACCGACCCGGGCCCGCTCTTCGTCAACTTCGACCATGCCGCCAAAGGTTGCCGACTTACCGGCGCCGCCATCTTCTACATCGTTCGCACCCTTGGGCGGATCTCCGGCGTCACCGCGCGCCCACACGGCATCCGCCATACCGCCATCACCCACGCGCTCGACCGCACCGGCGGTAACGTCCGTTCCGTACAGCGCTTCTCCCGCCACGCGAACCTGCAGACGCTGACGATTTACGATGACAACCGCCGCAATGTCGCCGGTCAGATCGCCGAACTCGTCGCCGGCTCGGTCTGATAACGCAGAGCCCTTGACCATGAGGCGGATTAGTTCGGACGTGTTGACAATCCCTGTCAATGTAATTCCGAATCTAACCCGTTGTCGCACTTCAAGTGGTCACATTGACGGCACATCCGCCGTCGGATGTGATTCGTTGTTTGCTTAAAGGGTCATTATCGTAAACAAGTCTAATCCTCCATATGCACTGGCGACCCAAAGATTCACGCCCGAAAATCGATTGCCATCGTTCCCTTCGTACGCTAATTTGAATCGCCTATCTTCTGCTTTGATTCGACGAAGCAATCGTTGAGGGCCACACCGATCACCGATTGTGTGATCCACATTCAAAAAGGCTACTGCAGTGCTTGTTGACGAAAAACACCTGGCAATTTGGGCCAAGCTGGATCGAGAGTCACTGGCCTGGCACCCGCTACTATTCCACATGATCGACGTGTCAGCCGTCGTTGAGGCCTTGTGGCACCAAAGCCTCACTTCTTCATTTAAGAGCTTATTCCGATATGACCCCGCTGACGATTCGGACATGGCGACCACGCTCGCATTTTGGGCCGCTCTACACGACATCGGAAAGGCCACTCCGGGTTTTCAGTCAAGAGGTTCTGAGCGAAAAGCACATTTGTCAGCGAATGGTCTCACATTCCCGCAATACGTTGACAACATTCCGCACGGCACTCTCAGTTCCAGAATCATCTGGGATCACTTCAAGCCAGAGTATTTAGCAAAGGGACCCAAAGTCGCCTTAGTTCTCCTCAAAGCTGCGAGTCTCGTTGGGGGGCATCATGGGAGATTTCCTCGAGCTAATGAGATAGTTGATGATCGCCTATCCCTCCTCATCGGAGATACTAACTGGCGCACGGCGCAGTCTAACTTGATCCTGACCATTTCCGAGAAGTTTCATTCAAAGGATAGACTTGGGCAGACATCCGCTCTCTTCTCGACTAATGCGGCTGTCATGGCATGCGCGGGCCTGACGAGTGTTGCCGATTGGATCGCCTCTAACGAAGACTACTTCCCGTTCTCGCATGACTTTGTCGGAAGTACAGATGACTACTTGGCGCAGTCAAGGAATCGAGCTGCACAGGCACTTGCACGACTTGGTTGGGTCGGGTGGAAACCTGCGGAAGAAGTAAGGAGCTTCTCCGATCTCTTTGGAAAGAAGCTACCGCGACCCCTTCAACGGACATTGATCAAGTTAGCCGAGACGCACGTTGAGAAATCACTCTATATCATTGAAGCCCCGATGGGAGACGGCAAGACCGAAGCCGCATTATTCTTGTCGAATCGAGTCATTTCGTCAAACGGTCAGCGGGGTATGTACATCGCTCTGCCAACGCAGGCTACGAGCAACCAAATGTTTCAACGAGTCAGAGAGTACCTGCAATCGGCTTACCCTGACAGTCGGGTGAATCTCCACCTGCTGCACGGTCATTCCTTCTTCTCTGAAGCGTACCAGAGCATTCGAACAAGTTCAGTCGGTGACGGTCCTGAAATGTCTGTCGTAGCATCAGAGTGGTTTCTGCCCAAGAAGCGGACACTGCTATCGAACTTTGGTGTAGGGACAATTGACCAGTCATTGCTCGCTGTACTTCAGGCGAAGCACTTCTTCGTGAGGCTATTCGGCCTGGCTGGAAAGACCATTATCTTCGACGAGGTTCACGCTTATGACACATATATGACGTCGATCCTGTCAAGGCTTCTGGAGTGGCTGTCAGCGCTCAACTGCAATGTCATCCTGTTGTCGGCAACCTTGCCGGAGCAGAAGAAGTGCGAGCTAATCCAAGCTTTTCTTGGGTCCAGTCAACCCGTTCCTACTGCCCCGTACCCGGCAATAACTCAGTGCTCAGGCGGCAAGGTCGTCGTGACAGCCGTCGAAGCCGCTTCCACCAAGGAGGTGAATCTCGTCTGGATAGACGACGACAGATCGACTCTGGCGAAACGCATTAGACGAGCAACGCCCGAAGGCGGCAAAATCGCCATTATCTGCAATACAGTAAGCAGCGCGCAACAAATCTATAGCCTTCTTGTCGGATCGGAGAGTTTGAAGGCCGCCCGGATCACTCTATTCCATGCCCGCTTCTTACTACGAGACAGGCTAAGTCGCGAGCAGGCAGTGCTAAACAATTTCGGCTCAAACTCTGGCGGCGACGGCCTGAGTATACTTGTCGCGACACAAGTGATTGAACAGAGTCTTGATCTTGACTTCGATCTGATGATTACGGAACTCGCGCCGGCAGACTTGGTCCTCCAACGAATGGGACGGCTTCACCGACGTGAGCGGATTCGTTCAAGGGGCCTCGACAGAGCACAGCTATGGATCTTTTCGTCGCCCTTCGACTCCGCGGGGCTTCCGACCTTTGGTACCAGCGGATTTGTCTATTCTCCTTACATATTGCTAAGATCGTTTCTGGTGCTGCAAGAGAAGGATCTTGTGAAGGTTCCATCGGACTTGAAAGAAATCGTCGAGCGTGTCTATTCTGACGAAGACCTGGGCGGTGATGCTCACAGTCCGCTCAGAAAGAAACTGGAAGAGCTGCACCACAAGCATCTGGCTGAACTCCAAATGCTTCAGTCAGAAGCCGTGAAACGGAGGATTGACCCACCTTCCTTTCCCGAAAATATCCTTGATAGAGTGTTTCAAGAACTGGAAGACGACGATCCCGAGGCGCATCCTGCTCGGCAGGCACTGACCCGATATGGACGGGAAAGCATCAGCATCGTGTGTCTACAGTCCGAGAGAAGCGAACCTGATCATCCTCTGCTTTACCAAGAACCAAATTTTGCACAGGCAAAGGCAATGATACTCGATTCGGTTTCGGTCTCGCAATTCGACGTGGTGAGAGCTCTGAAAGGTCAGGAGACTCCAAGCGCATGGAGGCACAATCCGCTGACTCGCAGCCTGAAGTTCATCATTTTCGCGCAACATCGCGCTCGAATAGGCGACATCGAAATGGTCCTTGACAACGATCTGGGGTTAATCATTAACAGAACAAAATAGGGAGGTCAGGTGGAACTTAGTTTCAACCTCATTGAGCAGCCTTGGATTCCGTGCATTAAGCTCGACGGTTCACGTGTCCGGCTCGGAATCGGCCAGACCTTGAAAGAAGCACATACACTCAGGGAAGTCCATGCGCAGTCGCCGCTTGTCACTGTTGCCATTCTGCGGCTTCTCCTCGCGATTCTTCATCGGGTCTATGGCCCGCCCAGTACAGATGAGTGGTGTAATCTCTCTCGGGATAGTCAATGGGACCCGAAGAAATTGGACGACTACTTCTCCGAATTTGATGATCGCTTTGACTTGTTCCATGACAAGTATCCATTCTATCAGGTCACAAGCATGCCGAAAGACGCCCGGAGACGGTCAATTGTCTGCCTTGTCCCAGAGAGGGCATCGGGCAGCAATGATACGCTCTTTGAGCATTCGACCGACGACGATGAGCCGGCATTTGCGCCATCCCAGGCCGCTTGCTACCTCCTTGCCGAGCACTGTCTCGGGCTACAAAACAACGCACAGAGCGCATCCTGTGCTCAGAGGCTTGGATACCTCGTTGATGGTGTGCAAGTCCTCATCAGGGGCGACAGTCTGCGGAATACATGTTGGCTCAACATGGTAGTTTATGACGGAAAGCTCCAACCCTTTCCAACCAACGGGGCCGATCTTCCCGCGTGGGAACGGAATGCGCAGGCTTTCCAGTTTCTGAAGAACCCCCCGGAGGGAGACCCTGCGGGCTATCTTGACTACCTGACGTTCAATCACAGGTATATCAAGCTGCATCCAGAGTTGCTCGACGGAGAATTGTGTGTTCGTATCGTCCAGATTGCCCAAGGGCCGAAGATCTCAGCCGGATGGCATTGTGATCAATTCAAAGTCTACGGGGAGTCTCAAGACAAGAAGACTCCAATTCGCCCGATGAAACTCAGGAGAGATCGGGCTCTCTGGCGCGACAGCGACGCCTTCATTGGACTACGTGGGAGTGGGCATCAATCCGAAAACGTTCGCAGGTTGGCCTCTGAGGAGGCCTTCCAGGTCATCAGCAAAGGGACACGACTTAACCTTGACATTTTTGGTGTCGCCAACTTTCAGTCCGCTATCTATCTGTGGCGACACGAAAGACTCCCGCTCCCGTTACCGCTGCTGCGGGACGACGAATGTCGGACCTTGTTGGGCGTGGCGCTTCGACACTCCGAGAACACCGGTTTCGCCCTTAAACAAACAGTCAATCGCCTTAATCGCCACCTGCTGCTGAGACAGGGAGCCGCCGGCAAAGTCAACCCCCCAATTGACCCGAATCGCGCTGTCGGTGCCTTCTGGAGTGAACTCGACGTTCCATTCTACGGCTTTCTTAGCACCATCGTCGGCAACCCGACAGCATCGTTGGAAACGTGGGCCGTGACCACGCGAAATGCCGCATTCGATGCGTTTTCGGGCGCCGTTGCTAAACTGCGTTTCACTGCCAACGCTCTTCAGGCCATCGCAGTCTGTGAGCAACAACTACGATCACAATTGTACGAATCACAGAAGGAGATATCCGCATGAATTCAGATCAACGATCGGGACTCATCACCTATCTCAAGGAACTGGCCAAGAAGGAAGACCGGGGGGCTCTCGCGCAACTACGCCGAGGTCTCGGCAAACCGCCCGGTCTCTCGATTGAGATGATGCCCTACGTCACTCCCTTCATTCCGCGTGACGCCCGCCCGAGTCACGCGCGTGCCGCCTTTACTGTCGCTGCGTTGTTCGCTATCTACCCCGAATCGACTGATATCGGCAATATCGGCGATCACATGAAAAGACTGTTCAAGGCCTCCGGCGAACGCGACAGTATCGAACTGCGCTTTCGTGCTATGCTCAATGCACCATTTGACTCGCTTCCTCATCATCTGCGACAGGCCGTCAACCTCCTTAGATCGTACGGCATTGCGGTCAATTGGGATGACTTGTACAGTGACATCATTAACTGGAGTCACCCCGAGAAGTTTGTTCAGAGGCGGTGGGCGAACAGCTTCTGGAACGACAATACCCGGAACACCGATGAGAACATCAATGATCAATCAAAAGGAGAATAATATGATAGTAGAACTTCACATCCTGCAGAACTTCCCGCCCGCAAGTCTGAATCGTGATGACACAAATTCGCCCAAAGACTGTGAATTCGGTGGTCACCGCCGCGCGCGGATCTCGTCGCAATGTCTCAAGAGATCTGTCCGCCTCTCAGAAGACTTTCGCTCGCGACTGGGTGGAAGCACTTCAATTCGTACTAAGCGACTTCACGCCCAGCTCAAGAGACTATTAGAACTCCCGCCAGACCCGGACAAATCTTCCGACGAAGCAGTTTCATCACTAATCGAAAATGTTTACTGTAAGATGGACAGCAAGAGTGCCCAGCAGACTTCGGTGCCGCTCTATCTCAGCGCCAGGGAACTGGCTGCTCTTGCGGATAGGATTCGCCCGCATTGGAATGACTTTCTCGCCGATGCCGACAAGGCATTTTCAAAGCACTGCAAGGGAATTGAGAAGGAGTTGACCGATTGCTGTTCTAGCGATATTGCCCTTTTTGGTCGCATGATGGCAGAGAAACCAGCACAGAACATTGATGCTGCCTCACAGGTGGCACATGCCATTTCAACCAACCGGCTTAGCATGGAGATGGACTTCTTTACTGCCGTCGACGATCTCCTGCCGGCGGGGGAGTCCGGCGCCGGTATGATGGGAATTGTCGAGTACAATAGCTCCTGCTTCTACCGCTACAGCAATGTCGACGTGTCCCAGCTGACCCGCAATCTCCGAAATGATCTCGATCTGGCGCGGAAGACCCTCCAGGCATTCATCCATGCTTCCATAACTGCAATCCCATCCGGGAAGCAAACAAGCACGGCGGCTCGCACCATGCCCAGTTTCATTCTCGGGGTGGTACGGACTGACGCCTCGGCTTGGTCTCTGGCCAACGCATTTGTCAAGCCGATCGCTCCTTCTCGGGCCAACAACGAAGACATCGTCGAAGGCTCGATCATTGCCCTTGGCAAGTACTGGAGCGCGCTGACTGACGCGTTTGGGGCTGAAGGAGTGGCGACGAAGGTCGCTTGTTCGATCGGATATCAATGTCCGGAGAATCTTGCCGATGCCGCAGTGCCATCGGTCAATCGGTTCGTTGACCGAATTGTCGCCGCGGTTGAGATTGAGGAAGTGGTATCATGACTACTCTCCTTCTTCGTCTAGCTGGTCCCTTGCAGTCATGGGGGACTGAGAGCCGATTTACCGAGAGAGATACCGGCCGGGAGCCCTCGAAGAGCGGCGTCATTGGCTTGATCTGCGCGGCTCTCGGCCGACCCAGAGATGCAGACATCAGTGACCTGGTGTCACTTCGTATGGGTGTACGAGTCGATCAAGAAGGCACATTGATTCGCGACTTTCATACAACGAAGGACATCTATAGGTCCGACGGTGGCATCAAACCCACCAACGTTTCGAATCGCTATTACCTTTCCGATGCTTCTTTCTTGGTCGGACTGCAGGCTGATTCGCCACGGGCGGAAGTCCTTCTGAATATAACTGAGAAAGCGTTGCGCAACCCGCATTGGCAGATCTTCCTCGGTCGAAAAGCTTGCCTCCCCTCGATCCCGGTGTGGGCAAAGCAATGCCTGTATTCCGGCAAGACCATCGAACAAATGTTCGTGATTCATCCCTGCGTGCGGACGAGAACAAGTTCACGGAAAGAGCTCTCCGCCGGGAAAGTGCGCCTTCGCTGTGTCGCTGACGCTGCGCCCGGCGCCCACAGCGGCGTGCGAACCGACTTGCCGCTATCGTTTGCGACTCGCGAATTTATTCCTCGCCACATCGTGACATACTACGTCGAGCTGAATCTCGAGCTGGTCAAGGAGTTGAGTGTATGTTCCTCTCTCGCCTGACTCTGTCACCTGATTCCCGTCGCGTGTGGGCCGAGATCGCAAACCCTTACGAAATGCACCGGACGATCATGTCCGCCTTTCCGCCGAATCTCGAAGGCTTTGAGGAACGGGTTCTGTTTCGCGTTGACCAGCTGAAAACTCCGAATCGAATCTGCCTGCTCATCCAATCGCTGAATCGTCCTCATTGGCCGGAATCACTTGTGGAAGATTACTTGGCGGAAAAGCCTGAGATTAGGGAATTCGAGCCGGTGTTCGCGACCGGTATGCAATTTCACTTCCGACTTAGGGCCAACCCGACGTTCAAGCGGAATGGCAAGCGGTTGGCCTGGTTCGCCGAAGAGGGTCAACTCGCATGGCTTGCACGGAAGGGCGAGGCGTCGGGTTTTCGTGTCTGCTCCGTCGTCGTGATCGAAGAGCCGGAAGCTCTCGCCCGGAAAGGGAACGGCAGCCAACTCATCGACATTACGATGTTCGCTGTTCGATTCGAGGGGCAGCTCGTGGTCACCGACCCAGCCAGATTCTCCAGAACAATGAAACTCGGCATCGGCAGCGGCAAAGGACTCGGCTTCGGACTTCTGTCGCTGTCAAGAAGTGGGGGGCGTGAAGTGCAATGAGAACCCTTTATGACCTGCCCAGGTTTTCTGATCGCTGGAGCTTCTTGTACTTGGAGATGTGCAAGATCGATAAGGACTCAGAGGGGCTTTTAATGCATGACGCGCGGGGCCACGTCCCCATACCGATTGACCAGCTTAGCCTGCTTATGTTGGGTCCTGGCACGTCGATCACTCACCCAGCTATATATGCTCTGGCGCAAAACAACTGCATGATCGCCTGGACCGCGCAGGATGGAGTGCGGCTCTACGCCCACAGCATGGGCGGAACGTTCAGTGCAACGCGTCTGCTCGAGCAGGCGCGCCTGGCTTCAATTCCGGACCTCAGGCTTGGTATCGCGCGCCGAATGTATCAATTCAGATTCGCGGAGAAGTTACAGGCCGCGGCGACAATGGAAGAGCTTCGCGGCCTCGAGGGCCGCCGGGTGCGTGATGCCTATCGCCTCCTGGCCGCCGAATATGACTTGAAATGGGAAGGACGCAATTACGATCAATCGAGCTGGAATAAAGCGGACCCTCTAAATCGAGCCTTGTCGACCGCCAATGCTTGTCTGTATGGCATCTGCCATGCCGCCATCGTTTCATCTGGATTCTCACCCGCGATCGGATTCATCCATACCGGCAAAATGCTTAGTTTTGTTTACGACATCGCTGACCTCTATAAGATCGATCTTTCTGTACGAACCGCATTTCGAACTGTTGCAGAGCATCCCAAGAACCTCGAACGAGCCGTACGGGAAGCCTGCCGATCCGACTTTCATCTCTTCGGAATCATGCAGCGAATCATCCCCGACATAATGGAGGTGCTTAATGTTAGTGATACTCTTGGAAAGATCGACGGCGAGTTTGAGGGGAAAGCTGTCTCGATGGCTGATCGAGCCGAAGACGGGAGTGTTTCTGGGGAATCCTTCGAGTCGGATTCGGCAGGAACTCTGGAAGAAGATTGAGGCTGGAATTGACGATGGCGCGGCCTTGATGATCTGGAGCCGCTCAAGTGCCCAGGGATACGATTATCTTTCTTGTGGCGACTTGACAAGGCAGCTTGAGGATTTTGAAGGCCTTGCTTTGGTGCGAATAGCAGACAAGAAGCAGCTGGATTCGTAAGACCTAAGTCCTCCCTTGGACAATCTTAGTGTATTCCCCACGCGCGTGGGGGTGAACCGTTGATTGCTGTCCCATCGAGGTTGATGAAGACCGTATTCCCCACGCGCGTGGGGGTGAACCGGGATAGCAGTCGACGAACTTGTCATCGAGATACGTATTCCCCACGCGCGTGGGGGTGAACCGTTGCCGGATGCGTCATGCCCGCCGCGAATGTAGGTATTCCCCACGCGCGTGGGGGTGAACCGTACACAATGCCAGCGCTTTCATCGATGGAAAGCGTATTCCCCACGCGCGTGGGGGTGAACCGCCGAACCCGATGCCGGAGAGCGTGAGGGATCGCGTATTCCCCACGCGCGTGGGGGTGAACCGACCCGTTGCCGCGCGAAATCGGTCGAGGCCGCAGTATTCCCCACGCGCGTGGGGGTGAACCGTGCGCTTCTTTGTACGGCTGAGTCGCGACCGTCGTATTCCCCACGCGCGTGGGGGTGAACCGTATAACCAACTCGTCGCCGCCGCGATCAAGGAGGTATTCCCCACGCGCGTGGGGGTGAACCGCCGAACTGGTCGGAAATCTCCTTGGGGATTCCGTATTCCCCACGCGCGTGGGGGTGAACCGAGTTATGAGTGTGGTTACTGCTTTAGGAATTGCGTAGTCCCCACGCGCGTGGGGGTGAACCGCGCTCGGCGGCGTTGCAAAAGGCGATCATTAAGGTATTCCCCACGCGCGTGGGGGTGAACCGTCCCAACCGCGATAGATCACTTTGGACTGCGACGTATTCCCCACGCGCGTGGGGGTGAACCGTCGAGCGGCTGAAAGAGACGCAGCGGAAATTGGGTATTCCCCACGCGCGTGGGGGTGAACCGTATCCGGTCAAAGAGTGCGATGATGGTTGGGCAGTATTCCCCACGTGCGTGGGGGTGAACCATCCATTCGTGCCGGTGCCCGTCGGTCTGAACGAGTATTCCCCACGTGCGTGGGGGTGAACCGAAGGCGACCAAGAAAACCAAGAAGCCGAAAACCGTATTCCCCACGAGCGTGGGGGTGAACCGTACACCCCATTCGGCTTGGGAGTACAGTTGACGTATTCCCCACGCGCGTGGGGGTGAACCTAAATACCGGGGTCGGAAAGGCACGACCCCGGCGTATTCCCCGCGTGCGTGGGGGTGAACCGATGATTCCGTTGCCCTGACCCGAGAGGTAATGCGTATTCCCCACGCGCGTGGGGGTGAACCTAAATACCGGGGTCGGAAAGGCACGACCCCGGCGTATTCCCCGCGTGCGTGGGGGGTGAACCGATGATTCCGTTGCCCTGACCCGAGAGGTAATGCGTATTCCCCACGTGCGTGGGGGTGAACCATCCCGTCGTGCCGGTGCCCGTCGGTCTGAACGAGTATTCCCCACGCGCGTGGGGGTGAACCGGCTATCCTCAATGTGATTGCATCTCTCCCTGATTCCCCAATCTTCACATTTCCACGATGAGTCAGTTATGAATCAGTACCTCTCTCGATACTCGGTCGGTTTCACAATCTCGCACTGGCACAGCCGCGAACAACTCACCGAAATCGCCCTTGAACTCTGGGGCGCCGACGATTCTATCCCGCATACCCAGCGCGGCCGTCACCTGTCCTGGTCGATCGGCACGGACAAGATGGTCTGGATCGCTGCCGACACTGACAAACAAGCCGCCCAGATCCTCTACTTCGCCACCAGCATCGGCACGCATTATTGCGTCTATGATCACATCGACGCCTGCAATCGTCTCTGCGCCGAGTTCTACCCGCTCTTCTCTGAACTGCCGGCCCTGACCTACCTGCATAACATCCCCATCACCATCAAGCGCCTGATCGACCTCGACATCCTCATCCAGTCCGCTCCTTGGACCATCCGGCAATTCGCCGACACCGGGGCTGCCCGCGAATGGATCGCCAAACTCGCAGCTCTACCGCGCCGGCCCGGACCGAAGGACTTCATCTTTCCACCGCCTCGCGGAACTTTCCACATCAGCCGCCGCACGCCCAATCCGGATATCGTCGTGCAGTTCTTTCAGGTCGGCTTTACCGTCGACCGCAACCCATCCGATGAACTGCTGGGCCGCGCCGTCGCCGATCTCTTCGCGCAGCACCCCACCGCCTGGCACTATCACCTCGCCGCCTTCCGCCGCGCGCGCCACGCCGACAAATCCGAGCTCGTCTGGATCTCCGCTGCCAGCCGCGAACAAGTCGGCCACGTGCTCTACTGGGGACTGAGCCTGGGCAATGGCATCGCCGTCATCGACGCCCACGCCGCGGCAGCCATCCCGGCCGAATCGTTCTTGTTCGAGGCCACCGTACCGATTGCCCGCACCGCAACCGCTGACGACGGCCGCCCGATCACCGCCGAACTGCTCCGCGCCTGCGACATCAATTCCGCTACTGCAGCCCCTTCATCACGACAATCATAATTGGACTCAGCAATTGTCGCTCGGAACTCAACCGCGAACAGCGCGGATAGTCGCGGTTTTACTGACTGCCGACTTTGTCGCTTTCTCCTTCGTCACTGCCTTGGTTTTCCGCTTCGGCTTCTTCACGTTCCCAACTCAATCAAAAGTTCCAACTTCCGGCATCATATCGTCCCTCCTGGTTCACATCTTTTCCCACCACAACATTTTGTGATTGCGCACCCCAATGCTTGCGCTTTACTGATCCCGTAGTTGCCAACGATTCGCCTTGAATCGTCGACTACTCACTCGGAAAGGATTAATGGAGCACGTTTCTCGTGCAGATCGACCACACGGTCGACGCCCGAGTACTCCTAACCCTTTCTTGTGAGGTCATAGATGAGTACCGACTCTCATCGCTGTCGGCAACCGCAACCGATCCCTTCTCGACCAAACAATACTGCCATCAGGAGGCACCAATGAACAACGCCGAATTCCGCGCGCGTCGCCTTCAGCTGCGTCTATCGCAGATGGACGCCGCACGCCTCAGCGGCATCGACCGCTCCACGATCTCGCGCTTCGAGAAGCACGGCATCACTCTATCCGAGGCCCAACTTCAGCGCCTGGAGGCCGCGCTCAACTTCCATCGTCCGACCGATCCGGTACCGATCAACCAGCTCGAAAGGAGACAATCGTGAAGCGCCTCTGCCGCACCATCCTGCCGGCACTGATTGCGCTGCTGCTGATCAATGCGGCTTGGCCCTGCTCCGCGGTCGCTTGGACCCGCACCGACACCTTGCGTGTGGCTTCCGCGAATGATGACGTCAGATTGATCGGCAGCGATTTCTCCAACACCGGCACACTCTACCACGGCTATCTGAGCGGCGACGGCCTTGCCTCTTCGGCACATCGACCGATGTCGCTCATTCCGGCCGGGCAGACGATCACATCGGCCTACTGGGTCCCGTCAGCTAACAGCCAGGCGGGAACCTGCACTACGCGGGTCTTTCTTCAAAAATCGAATAATCCAAGCCAGATCACGAGCTCGGTCGATTTCAACGCCAGAATTGTGGCCGACTCACTGACCACCGACTCAATCACGATCATCGGCGGAATCACCTGGGTCGAGGGCACGCGCTACCCGTTCGAGATCACCGCTCTTATGCAGCAGGTCTACAACGCCGGCTTCTGCGATTCCGGTGAGTTCGTCAACCTGTTCTGGCTCGGCCGGAATCTCGCCACCTCGACGGCCTACCTGTCGCTCTACGCTTACGACCAGTCTGCGACCGAGGCCGGCTTTATCGTCGTCACTCACGAGACCGCCGCAGCCGAACCAAATAACCGCCGCCGGCGGGCGATCATTATGCAAGGAGCCATCATCGATGATCGCTTTCCCATCCAGTGCACGTGGACATCGATGCCATAGGACACGATCAGGATTAAAGTTAAATGCACCGCCTGCTTTCAGATCCCGCACGTCCATCCGAGCGCGCCCACTCGCACCTGCAGATTACGGTCTCTCTTCCGGAACCGCCTGCTTCCGCGCTGGCCGAGCTCGAGATCTTCGTCGCCCGACTGATAGCCGCGAAAATCAATCAGCAAACTCTTTCACAAGGACGTGAGGAATCACATGCACCAAGATCGAACACTACCGGATGACAACGATGATGAGCAATCCGAGATCGCGAAACTGATCCGCCACAGCCCGCCGCTGCGGCTGATGCACGCCCTGAACTACTCCGACCTGCCACGACGTGCGGTGCGCGTCGTTATGCACGTCATCGTGCGATCGCTCCAGACCGACGGCTCGGCCGTACCCGCCTTCATCTCGCTCAAGGAATTCTGGCACTACACCCGCGTTTCCGCCAGTCACGTGTGCGACATCCGCGACCAGCTCATGAAGCGCAACATCATCACCGTCACCTACCCCGGAACCGCGCGCTTGCCGTACTACGCCGTCGTTCCCGATCCCACCGAGTGGCTGGTCTGGGATGAGGACGAAGATCCACACTCTGAGCCGGGGGTACCCGATGCCTAAGCAGCCTGTACGATCGTCCGAGCGATCCTACGGCAAGGTCGTACGCAAGACGTGGCGCTCCCCCAGATTTCGGAAGTTGAGTCGACTCGACCAAGTCCTGTTGTTATACCTCTGGACCTGTCCCAACGGAGAAACCAGCAGCTCGATCTTCTACCTGACGCCTGCTCAAATCGCCGACGACATCGCGGCTGGGATCGAGGAAGTTCACTCCGCCATGGACCGGCTCTCCGCCGCCGGTTGGTTCGAATACGACCCGGAGGCCCGCGTCATCTTCCTTCCCAGACAAATCGAGTACGACAAGCCAGATAATCAATTCGCGCTCAAGGCCCGCATTCGCCGCACCCGCGAACTCCCCGACAGCCACTTGTTGAGTCGCTATCTGCGCCAACTCGAACCGTACGTTGAGCTATACGCCCTCACCGCAACCGAACTCCAGTACTTCCGCGAGTGCATCGCCAGTACCGTGTCCTCGTGTCCAACCAACCCTCTACCAGACGGTCCCGCTCACCGTCTCGCTCACCGTCCTGCACACCCTCACCCTGTTGGTGTGGCAGCCCCTGAACCTGAACCTGATACTGACCCTCAACCTCAACCTGAAACTGAACCGGATCCCGAGCCAACGCATCATCGCGGTGCGTCCATCCCATACAATGAGATTATCGCCGACCTGAACTCCGTCACAGGCCGCACCTATAGACTCAATACTCCTGCCACACTCCGCCTCATAAAGGCGCGGTGGGCAGAGGGATTCCGTTTAGAGGATTTCCGTAAGGTGCATCGCACCAAATTCGCCGAGTGGAACGGCGATCCCGAGTTCCGCAACTATCTCCGTCCGGAGACCCTCTACAGCCCGAAATTCGAATCTTACTTAAATCAACCAACAGTCGCGCCGCCCCGTTCAGAGGCCGCACGGCACAATCTATCTGTAATAAAAAACCTCATGACTCTTGGAGGAGACAATGGAAACCGATCGTAACAAGCTGCTCGTTATCCTCGGCGTTACAGCCAACCACTTCAAAGAGCACCTATCCGAGGATCAAGCTCTACTCTACTGCGAGCTCCTGAAAGAATTCAGTATCGAGCAAATCACAGCAGCGGCCAACTATCTAATCATGACCGAGACCTTCTTCCCACGGCTAAACAAGTTCAGGGAGCTGCTAACCCGCTCGCGCTCAGACGACATCACTGTCGACGCCCAAAACGCCTGGGACGAAGTGCTCGACCAAATCGAGAGTACAGGCTACACGGGAATTCCACAATTTGCAGATCCGATCATCCGTATGATCATTCCATTCGGCAAATGGCCTGCTTACTGCCTCCGAACACGACAGCACGATTCTTCGATAGAGTTCATGCGCAAAGACTTTCTCGAACAGTACAAGGTGTATGCTCGCCGCAACGCCCACCCAGTCCCACAGGCCTTGATCGACTTGCACCACAGTCGCCGATACGTTCAGCAACCACCAGGACTAAAGCGAATCAGCGACCTCAAGCAGGAGATCGCTGCACTCACGACCAAACCGAACACCGAAAAACCACAACCAGTGAGATCACCGCAGCAGTCCGCGTTTCCTCCAGATTCAAAGTTGACGAAATTAGAGCAATGATGTACCCTTGCAGTCAGCTATCAGACCCAGAGGAACCTATGCGCTGCGCCATCTACGCCCGGTATTCGGACGAAAGCCAGAATCCGAAATCGACAACCGATCAGATTTCCCAGTGTCGGGAGTACATCACTTCCCGCGGCTGGACTGTCGGGCCTTCGCAAATTTACTCCGATGATGCTGTCTCCGGGTCCGTCCTGAATCGCGCCGCCTACATCCACATGAAAGC
The DNA here is from genome assembly GCA_020853795.1 of Candidatus Zixiibacteriota bacterium. Taxonomy (NCBI): domain Bacteria; kingdom Pseudomonadati; phylum Candidatus Zixiibacteriota; species Candidatus Zixiibacteriota bacterium. The sequence goes on along the minus strand of JADYYF010000136.1, from coordinate 69,750 downwards.
CGCCGCCTTGACCGGTGCTTTCGCTTACATCGTGGTCGACGACCTCTCGCGCCTTGGCCGCAACGCCGCCGAGTGTCTGCACGTCTATCAGGAGTTCACCACCGCCGGCGTCAACATCGCGGCGATCGCGGACGGCATCGACTCTGCGGTCGAATCCTCGAAACTGCCGTACTACTTCAAGAGCATCACCAACGAGATTTTTCTCGATGACCTCAAGGCCAAGATCGTGCGCGGCCTGAAAGGCCAGGTGCTCCGCGGCTATTCTGCCGGTGGGCGCGTCTACGGTTACGATACCAAGCCCGACTGGATTGAACCCGAGCAGTACGACAAATTCGGCCGCCGTCGACGCCATGGAGTTCGCGTCGTCATCAACCCGCGCGAGGCCGCCGTCGTGCTCCGCATCTTCCAACTCTTCGCCCAGGGCATCGGCTACCGCCACATCGCATCGACACTGAACGCCGAGCAAATCGAATCGCCGCACTCCGGTTGCGGTCATCGCTCCGGCTATTGGCAAAGCTCGACCATCAGGGCGATGCTGAAGCAGCCCAAATACGTCGGCGACTGGACATGGAACCGCACCAAATGGAACAAGAAGAACGCCACCGGCAAGCGCCTTGCCCGGCTCAATCCCGCTTCTGCCTGGGTGCACCACCGCTGCGAGGATCTCCGCATCGTCCCTCCGTCGCTCTGGCAGCAGGTGCAAAATCGCCTCAGCCAGTCCAGCGCGCGCACGTCACCCGGCAATCGCAAGAGCTTCGCTCTCTCCGGCCTGTTGACTTGCGCCAACTGCGGCTCCAAGCTCGTTATCGTCAAGTCCCGTGGTGTCCAGACCTACGCCTGCAACCGCCACCGGTCCGGAGGGCCGTTCGCCTGCTCGTCCACCGCCCGCCTTCCGCGCCGCGAAGCCGAACAGTCGATTTTCGCCGAACTCAAATCGCTCCTGCTGAACCAAGAATCGCTTTCGAGAATCGCTTCCCACGTTCGGGAATTTCTTCGCCGGAGCGAAAAGCCGACTCCTGCATCGACCCCAAGCCTGAAACGCCGCGAGCGCCAGCTCTCTGCCGCCCTGCAGCGGCTTTTAGAGGCAATCGAGGATGGGCAGGGAAGTCAGCTTATCGTCGAACGTATCCGCCAGCGGGAAGCCGAGCTCTTCGAGATCCGCGAACAGATCACCGCAAGTACTGGCCGCGCCGCCGGCGCCTCCTCCCACCCGGCCGCAGACCCGGACTCCGACACCACCACGACCCAGATCGCCAAGTATATTTTTCAGCTTGAGACTTTGATCGATGAATCGATCTCGGGGAACAGCCGACTACTGACTGAGTTTAACGCCCTTTTGAAGCGCCTGATTCCGGTGCCGTTGCGCGTCGAACCTCAATACGATCGCAACAGCAGAACGCGGAGCGCCGCCGCCTTCACGATCACCGGCCACCTCTCCCCCCTGAATCTTCTTCAACCTGGCCTGATTAGTCCTGCATATCCAAAGATGAATAGCGGTGCAGGGACTTGAACCCCGGACACGCGGATTATGATTCCGCTGCTCTAACCAACTGAGCTACACCGCCATCAACGTTCAACCAGTCTGCCAAATTACGAGTTGGCGCGCAAAAGTCAAGGGGGATATGCACGTTGCATGCCTTGACTGACGCCACGTTCAGGTCGCGCGCTGCCGACCGGCGTGCCTCAGCGATCAAATGGCGCATCGCCACGCTTGGGCACGATGATGATCGGCAACCCGGTGGTTAAGCAGAAACTGGCCAGCTCATAGCAAAAAGCGACATACGGATAGGCCCCGGTACGAAGCCTGGGCACGACCCAGGTGATGCTCGACTGCTGTGGAATGACGATAACCGTGTTCGTCCCGAGAATGTGCATGTAGATCGTCTGCTTCGTCATGTTGATGACCTTGACTTTGTCACCCGGAGCCAGCACGATCACGCTTGGCTCGATGTAACAGCGATTGCCCGCTTGTTTGATTCGGATAGTTCTCGTTCTCATCATGAGATCTCCTTTATGCCTGCCGCTACTGCCATCCAGTGCTGCGACGAGCGGAAATTCGTCGGTATCGCCGATGGTCGTCATTCGCGGCTTCTCTATTCGTATTGACTGTCGCTACTCCCGCCGGGGCACGATGATGATCGGCGTGCCGATCATCGGAATCCGTCCCCAGGGCGACGTGCAGAAGTCCTGCAGATCGTAGCAAAAGGCATCGTAGTAGTAAATCCCCGGTCGCACATCAGGAACCGTTACGACATTGTCGAATCGCCCGGGAATCTTGTGGGTCTTCCTGATTCCCGCAATGCGGACGAAAATCATGGAATCGGTCGCATTGGTGATCTTGACGCGATCCCGGGGAGCGACGGTGATGACCGCGGGAGTGACAACGCACTGGTTGCCCTCCAGCTTGATTCTGACGGATCTGGTTCGGGCCATGGGAACTCCTTTATGTTTGCCCGGCGCACCCGGGACATCGGCGGTATTAGACTCGCACCGCCGGTCTCCCTCGCGTTGGCCGCGGCCGGTACTTGCGTCAGGCGCCTAATGCGCCGCCTTCAGTAAACTGTCGAAGCGAGGATCGGCGATGAGGTCCTTCAATGCTGGAGTCGCCTGAAGCCGTTCGAGTGAAAATCCCCGCCGGGCGGCGATTCCCACCAGGTGCAGGGCTTCCTCGTGTCGCCCTGCCTGTTCATATATGACGCCGGCGCGCACCATGACTTCAATATCGTCCGGTGCGAGTCTGACCCCGCGATCGACCATCGCCAGGGCCTTGTCGCGCTGTTCGACCTGCCAATAACAATCGGCCAGGTTGCAGATCAATTCGGCGTCAGTGGGGTTGACTTTCAGATTCTCTTCCGCCAGGACAATGGCCCCCTGATACGACTCGCGCGCCTGGGTCATGCCGCCCGGTAGGCTTTCATACACCGAGGCCAAATTGTACCAGACTTTGAAATCTTTATCATTGAGCGCCCGCGCGCGGCGGTACATGTCGGCAGCCTCGGCGTACTGCTGCCGTAGCTGGTAGATTACGCCGAGATTCGAATAGGCGATGTAGTGCGGCTCGATCGCAATCGAGCGCTTGAGCAGTCGTTCAGCTCGGTCATAGCTGCCGAGGAACGTATACAGGCTACCGATCGCTTCGAGTGGCAGTGTCGCCGTCGGTGCCACCGCCTCGGCGTCCGCGATACTGCGGAGCGCTTCGCTGTTGCGACCGCGGTATGCATAGAATCGCGCCAAATTGTAGTGACTTCGCCAGAGTCGCGGCTGTATCCGAATCGCCTCTTGAAAAGTCGATTCAGCCTCGGCCATCCGGCCCAGGGACTCATAGGCAGCCGCCAATTGCACGCGGGCGCCATGCCCGGTGGAATCGATCTGCAAGGCACGTTTGAGATAGCTGATCGCTTCCTGCGATTGCCCCGTCTGAAGGTGGACCATCCCCAATGTTACCAACACTGGTGCCAGTTGATCGTCAAGCTCGAGGGCGCGGCCGGAATAACTGAGTCCTGGCTCCACCAAAGCCACGTCGTTGGTCAGACTGTACTTGCGCCAATAGACCTCGCCCAGCGCGGCATACGCCGGCGCGAAAGACGAATCTCGGGCGATCGCCAGCTCGAATCGCTGCTGGGCGCTGTCAAGTCCTGCAATCGTGTCGTCGCGCAGCAAAAAGCCGCGGCCTTCAAGATAAGCGCTGTACGCCGCCGCCGACTGCGTGACGCCTCCGACCAGCCGACGGCGTGCCTCCGACGGCACCGTGATGTCAAGCATGCCTGCAACTTCCACAACACTGGTGTCCTGCAGGGCAACGATATCCTGCCGCCGTTCATCCAGAACCCTCGAATCCAATTGCAGGCCGGTCGCCGCGTCGACCAAATTGAGTGTCACCCGGACTCCGTCACCAGTATTCTGTAGACTTCCCGTGACTGCGAAGTTCACGCCGAACACCCGGTGTGCTTGACCGACACTCGTGATCTTCTGCTCGCGCACCTCGGTGGCCGGCACCACCAGGAGCGAACGCTCCGCCCCGGACAACTCCGTCAACTTGCTCGTGAGCGTCTCCATCAAACCGTCGCAGAACGGCTGGCTGGTTGCCGGTTCGCCAAGATTGACAAAGGGTACCACTGCCAGATGCACCGGCGAGCGCGGCGCCGTTTCCCGATTGAGCTTCCACACCGTCGCGGCAACAAGAACCGCCAGCAGAATCGGCACCACCAGGCGCGTTTGCAACCATTCGCGGCGTGCCCCCCACCTTAGCGCCGACCGAATCGGTCCCGTCTCCGGCATGTCGCGGCGTAAACGCTTCAGCTCTGCGCCAAAGTCGGCGGCCGACTGAAAGCGCATCGCCGGGTCCTTCTCCAGCGCGCGCCGGACTATTTCCTGCAATCCTTCGGGCAGGCCGGAACGGTATCGCGCGAGCGGTTCGGGTTCACTCTCCAGGAGACGGTGGTGGATGCCGGCTTCATTGTCGGCGGCAAACGGCCGGCGGCCCGTGACCAACTCGTATAAGATCACGCCCAGAGCGAACAAGTCGGCCCGCTGGTCCGTCTTCTCCCCGCGCAATTGCTCCGGAGCCATGTATCCGACCGTGCCGAGACGCGCACCGGCGCGGGTCACTTGCTCGCCTCCCGCTACCGCCGCCAGTCCAAAATCGACGATCCGGACGCGACCCTCAGCGTCCACCAGTAGATTCGACGGCTTGATGTCGCGATGGACGATCCCGTGCTCATGCGCGGCGCGCAGGCCATCACAAACCTGCAGCCCGATTTCGATGGCACACTCAAGTGACAAGTCGGCCGTCATCATTGCCTCGCGCAATGATTTCCCCTCGATTGCCTGCATCGCGAAAAAAGGGCGACTCTGGTACTCGCCGACTTCATAGACCGTAACAATATTCGGGTGATCCAAACGCGCCGCTGCCTGCGCTTCCCGCTTGAAACGCGCGCGACACTCGGCACTCTGACATAGATTCCAGGCGAGAAACTTCAGCGCCACCTGGCGATTAAGCGCGGTATCTTCGGCGAGGTATACATCCCCCATGCCGCCGGATCCGATCTTCCTTACGATCCGGTAGTGGTTGATGACCGTGCCGCTTGAGAGTACGATCATCTCCTGCGTCGAATCGTCATCAGGAGACATCATCCTCCGCATGTTTCTTCATCACGGTCTCAAAACCGGGATCGCCGTGGAGGGCCCGTAACTCCGGCGATATCCGCAGCGTCTTCACCGACACATTGGCGGGGATTGACAGCAGCCGATCGATCGTCTCGATCGCCCGCTCCTTCATCCCAAGCGTTGCATAGACGAAGGCTGAGGCGCGCAGGGAAGTCGGGCCGCTCAGGGCATCCCTCGCCACCGGACTAAGCTCGACCGCGCGATTGGCCGCTGCCAGCGCCTGCTCCGCCAGCCCCAGCTGGGCGTAGACAATTGCTATCGATGATAACTGCGATGGGGTTGCCTCCGAAGCCTTCATCCTGCTCTCCAGTTCCCGGCGCGCGGAGTCGAGCGAAGTTGTGGCCGGAAGCAGCCGTCCCATCAGAGCGTACGTGAACCCTTTCAGAAAATGGTAATCCGAGCTGTCAGGGTTCTCCGGCGACAACACGTCGCCCCGTTTTGTCAGCAGGCTCAGCGCTTGATCGTATTTCTGCTCGCAGAGGTCGTAGTAGACTTCCAGCCAGGTTAGCTCCGGCCACCGACCGTTGGCGGCTCGACCCCGCTCAAGTATCGCCCGCGCTGCGCTGAGATCACCGGTCTCATTGAGGGTTGACCAGGACTCGACGACATAGGCCCAACGATGGCTGGGCTGCAAATCGAGAACTTTCTCGAATTGCGCGATGGCCTCGCGATAGCGACGACGGCAATGATAGGTCATGCCGAGCTCATATTGATACCAATCATCGAGCGGATCGAGTCGCACCACCGATTCGAGTCCCGCCGTCGCCTCCTCCCATTTCCCCTGTCGCCGCTGTACCCAGGCAATGCTCGCCTTTGCCAGCACATTGTTCGGTTGCAATGCGATTACCCGCTCGAATTCCTCCAGGGCGCGATCGAAGTCATGCCGGCCGTGATAATAGTACCAGCCTCGAGCCTGATGCGTCTCGGGCAGATTCGGCGCCAGCTGCGCGGCCTTATCGATCATTCTCTGCGCGCTATCCAGAAGCTGCCGCGGCTGGTTGGGTTGGCTCCAGTACAGCTCCGTGTAAATGCAGCCCAATTCCGCGTAAGCCTCCGCGAACTCCGGTGCTTGTTCGATCGCCCGCCACTGCATCCGTTCCGCCAGCCGCGCCTCCTTCTGCTGAAAGCCCGCAATCGAGAAATACTGCTTGCCCTTCAGATAGTACTCGTAGGCCAAAGGGTCGATCTCCCGCTTGCGCGCTAACGCCTCTTGCTCGCCTTGCAGCAGCGTGATCTCCAGCGCGGTCGCGACTTCGTGCGCGATCGCCGATTGCACCGAGAAAACATCAGTGAGCACGGCATCGTACTTGTCCGCCCACAAGTGCAGATCGTCGGACACCCTGATCAAATAGGGATTGATCCGGACACGGCTTTCCGCGCCTTGCCGCTCCCAGCGAATCGTCCCCTCCAGTATGTAGTCGACGTCCAACTCCTTGCCGATTTGTCGCAGGCTCTTCTTTGTCTTTTTGTACTGCATCGAACTCGTGCGCGAGATCACGCCCAGTCCGGAGAGTGCCGCCAGGTCCGTCGTGATTTCCTCGGTCATTCCGTCGGCGAAGTACTCATCATCGGGAGCCCCCAGATTTTCGAACGGTAGCACCGCCAGCATCTTGCGGGGCGTCGGTGAATTTCCGGCTCCGGGGAGGCCGTGCTTGACGACGGCGTACGTCGCCACCGCCAGCAGGGCAAGCACCACTGCGACAATGGTGAGCCGTCTTCTTCGCCGCGTCTTCGCCGGCACGCGCGCGCCCGACTGCCGCTCGAATTTCAGGCGCTCCAGATCGTCGATCACCTCCGCTGCCGCTTGATAGCGCTGTGCCGGATCCTTCTGCAGCAGCTTCGACACGATGCGCTGCAGTTCCGGCACCACGTCGGCCTTATATCGAGCCAATGGCTCGGGCGTCTTCTGCGCAATGGCATTCAGCGTCGCCGGCGCCGTCGCGCCGCGAAACGGCGAATTGCCGCTGATCGCTTCGTAGAGCACGACACCCAGCGAGAAAAGGTCGGAGCGGTGGTCGGAGGGTTCCCCCTGCACCTGTTCCGGAGACATGTAGCCGATCGTACCGAGAATCGAGCTGGACTCGCCCCGGCCTTCCGTTCCACCCAGCGCCGCCAGCCCGAAATCAAGCAGCCGCGGGACGCTGTCATGATCGACTATGATGTTGGACGGTTTGACGTCCCGATGAATCACGCCGGACTCGTGGGCTTTCCGAAGACCGTTGCAGATGCCCAGCGCCAGCTCAATCACCTCGCGTTCCGCCAGCGGACCGGATTCGATGATCTTGTCGAGCGGCTGCCCCTCGACGAATTCCATTGCGAAAAACGGCCGCTCCTGAAATTCTCCCACCTCATGCACGGCCACGATGTTGGCGTGGCCCAGCTTGGCCGCTGCTTGCGCCTCCTGTTTGAAGCGCGCGCGACATTCAACACTTTGACAGAGATTCCAGGCGAGAAACTTCAGCGCCACCCGGCGATTGAGCGCGGTGTCTTCGGCGAGGTAGACGTCCCCCATGCCGCCGGATCCGATCTTCCTCACGATCCGGTAGTGATTGATCATGGTGCCCTGCGTCAGCACCATCACTTCCTGGGTTCGGTCGTCGTCAGAAATCACAAGTACCTCGTGCGTGCTCGATGCCAAACTCCTCGCAGTTGCAGGCTCATCTCTGGGCAATCGGCTTGATGATTTCTGCGAGTACATCCGGCTTGCTGACATCGCGCTCAAGCCATGGATATTTCTCGCCGGCGTGGTAGTCCACTTCATAACTGCGGAAGAAATCACCGTCACTTGCCAGCAGTTCGATCGGATCCTTGCTCGTCTTGGCTACCTTCATCATATCGCGGAAGATCTCCTTGGAGAACCGGCGACCATCAATGGCAACGAGCTTCATTCCCGGCGCCAGTCCTGCCCGGGCCGCCGGCGATTCGGGAATCACATCAACTAACGTGCCGTCCTCTTTCAGGTCGAGACCAAGGGAATACCTGGCGTCGATGCTGTGATTCGTATTCTCAACCGCTTCTTGCAGCGGGCCGGCAAGCTCCCGATATACCAGCTTCCAGCCGCCTTGCTCAATGCCCGCCAGCGGTGCCTGCGCCGCGACGGACTCGAGTCGTTGCGAGAAGAAGTCGTCCCAGTCGTAAGTGTAAATCGCATTGAGGGCTGCGATGACGTCGGCACGATGGTATGTCGCCAGCGCTGGCCCGCTGTCGCGGCCGCCGAAAAAGGAACGGCAGAAATCATCCAATGACTTCTGACCGCCCGTCTGGGTCCGTACAAGGACATCCGCCTCAAGCCAGATCAAGTAGCTCTCGTCATAAAAATCAACGGTGCGGCGCAGTGACTGCCAGTCCGCGCGAGATCCGTAAAGGATTTGCGCCGCGTCGGCATCATCTTGCAGCGAGCGCCACGTCCGGCCCGGGAGATGACTCAGGCGAGCCGCCAGCAGCGCCAATTCCTCGCGGAAATCCTCTGCTGACGCGAGTCCTGAGCGCGCGGCCAGAACTTCCCCCAGATAGGTCGTGAAGCCCTCGTAAACCCACAGCAGGTTCCCGCTCATCGGGGCTTGGAAATCCGCGCCACCGAGGTCGGCGGGGCGGCGATACTTGCCGTTCCACGAGTACGCAAATTCATGCGGCAACAAACTGGACCAGAGGCGCTGCAGACTGCTGTCGATCACGGCACGTGCCGGCATGCGGTCGTCGCTGCACTGATGATGTTCGAGACCAAAGTTGGCAATCTGACTGCTGAGCGAGACGAGAAAGTCATACTGGTTGTAGTGCCGGGCTCCAAACATCGCACTTTCCTCCAGCACCAGTCGCTTGTATGCGGCGACTTGCCACTCCGGCATTGCCAGCGCGGCTTCACCGTCGGCAATGAGGTCGATGAAATGGGATTCGCCCACTGCCGGTGAAATGTCGATGCGTCGAAAGTGTGCACCGGTCAGAAGCGGCGAATCCACCAGAGTCGTCAGGTTGACGGGTCGAAACGCAACGACCGCCCCTGTGGAAGATTCCTGTTCGAGCGCAGTCGCGAATTTCCAGCCGGCCGGGAGTTTGATACTCGGAGCGCAAACAATGCTGTCACTTGGCTGTGAGTCAGGATAGAGGACGATTTGGTTCCAGTTGATCACAGCCAGCTCCAGGGTCGCCGATGCACCGGAAGTGAATCCGGCCGTCTGCGGCGGCGGAGTTACAAAGTCCAGCATCACTTCGATGCTGTCTGATCCTGTCGGCACCGTGAGATTGATTGCATACATATCAGCGGGCTCGCGCCGCCACAACAGGGCTTGTCCCGCCGCGGAAATGCGCACCGACACCAGATCGGCGATCGGCCCGCTGGGAGCATGCTCTCCAGGAATCCACTTCGGATAACGAAGTGTCAGAGGCCCCGACGCTACGGGAATGATCTCGACGGCGTGGATAATTCTCCGTGGCGCTTCGGACGCGTCTACCGCGAGCCGGATTGTTCCTGCGTGTGCCTGGGCTTTGACAGCCACGGCTGTCGCCAGCAGTAGCATTAGCGCTGCTGTTGGCACACGACCGGAGCGTAACCAGTTCATTTGTGATCCTGCCTTTCACATCTTCGATCGAACGCGGCGATAGCGCGTACGGCCGCAATCGTGTCAGCCGCTTCGACGACGCGCAGATATGGCCGCAATCGAACGTCACTCGTAAGATTTATCATGGTCCACTTGATCTCAACTCTCTGACGGCTGCGCCTAATAGCGCGGCAAATCGCTCTCGATAGTCGCAGTGTTTGATCCGCACCATGAAAAGAGTTTTGTCGGTAGTTTCATCTACCAGACTGATCAGCACGACTGTGGGATATTCCACTGCACTCTCGTAGTAACTCGGCTGTGCCGTCCGTCGCGGCTGTTCCTGGGCGCGGGGAACATGAAGAGCCGGCGTTGGGTCACGCCTCCTGCGATCGATTCCCACCGCCGTGCTTTCCACTATGCAGGTGACCCAATAGCGCTCGCCGTCTGCTCGTGATGCAGTTCCAGCGAAGATCTTCTCCTCGTCCAGCGCTCGCATCATGGTCTTGCGATACCATCTCGTCGTAGAACTCGAGGGTTGGCGTCTGCCGGTCGATGGAACATATTCCCATCCGGCGACATAACACTGTGCAGCGCTGTCTACGGGAACCTGCAGAGGAACGAGAACTTCAGCCTGCCCCGTCGCTGTCCTCATGCCCGCACAACCAAGGATGACCGGCAATGGAGTGAGTGCGAGAAGCATTAGATAACAGAGCCTCATACTACGTCCTTCAGTCTGGACACCGAAGTGCAGGAAGCATTCACTCGGAGAACTCTGCATGCTGAGCTGGTCTTTTGGTCGAGTGCGTACCGCATGTGTGGACCGAAATTCCTCACCCTGCGACTGCTGCAACCAATCGCCCGCCTTGTCCAACAATAGCCGCGGATCGTGCACTGCGAGACCACAATCACCTCCTGGCTCGGGTCGCTGACCACACACCTACCTGCCTTAGGCCGTGAATCCGTCGCGGTTGATGAAACTATCGAGATTGGTGCGCTTTCTTTAAAATAATATAGCCTTATGGATCAACAAAGCAATTTTTGTCCGCCAATGAGTCAGCTGTCCCCGCATTCCAATTGCTTTCAGACCAGTGCCGGACTATATTCATAGTTCTGGACCAATCTCTTGGAGGAAAGAACGGCGTGATTATCACGACCACACCATCAGTCGAAGGACGCCCCGTCCGCGAATATCTTGGCGTCGTCGCCGGGGAAGCAGTCATGGGAGCGAATATCGTCAAGGATCTCTTCGCTACCGTCACCGATATCGTCGGCGGTCGCTCGGCAACCTACGAAAACGAGCTCATCAAGGCGCGCCATATCGCCCTCAAAGAAATGCAGGATGAAGCCGCCAAGCTCGGCGGCAACGCCGTCGTCGGCGTCGACATCGATTATGAGGTCATCCGCCAGGGAATGCTGCTGGTGACCGCATCGGGTACCGCCGTCAAGATTTGAATTGTCATTGCTGGCACACTAAGTGCAAGCGATTGCACGAGGCTTCAAATTCGACCGTCGAGGCGATTGCACAACCGACCTCGGCAGTACGTTTAACATATTAGACGATAAGCAGATAGGGATTCTGGCCGATTTTATGCGGCAATCGCTGCATCAGGCATAATCTTCGCTGCTTCATAAGGATAGGATGAGTGTCTTCTGTCGTTTTCTGCTTGTGGGCCTGCTCGTCATCGGGGGGCCTGGCTCCTACTCAAGCACCCTTGGCGCAAAAATCTCCGACGCTCTGCTCGACCAGCTGACTCACGCAGCTCCGGACGACCAGGTCTCCGTTCTCGCTTTCTTCAAAGACCAGCTCGATATCAAGCAGGTGCAGGCTCAATATAAACTCAGCGCTTTTACCCGTCAGGCGGCACATTCGCTCCTCATTACAGAATTGGAGCGCTTTGCCGACGAGAAGCAATCCTCCGTTCGTGAATTGCTGGCTCAGGCTCGGACCTCCGGCAATGTCTCTCTTGTGGAATCCTACTGGATCGCCAATGCCATGAAGGTCACCGCGACTAAGTCGATCATCGAGCGGTTGGCACAACGCCCTGATATTGAAGCAATTATACCTGACGTCCCGCCGACGGCACTGGCCAATCCCAATCAGGTCGAGACTGTCCTCGCTTCTCAGGCTGGATCGTCCCCCGGACTTGATGCAATCGGAGCCCGCGAAATGTGGCAGATGGGGTATACGGGACAGGGAAGACTCATCGCCTCATTTGATACTGGTGTGGACGGAACGCATCCGGCACTCGCTTCGTCCTGGCGTGGCCTGACACATCCCGGTCAGCAGTCTTGGTTTGACCCCGTCTATCAGAATGAAACCCCCACCTGGGATCCCGCAATGAGCGATCCCGGCAAGCACGGCACTCACACCATGGGCGTCATGGTCGGGAAGAACGACGCCACCGGCGATACCACCGGCGTTGCTTTCGGCGCCCAATGGATTAGCGCCCGCGTCGTCGATATCCCCGGCGCCAACTACCTCCAGGCATTTCAGTGGGCCGCCGATCCCGATGGCAATCCCAACACCATCGAGGATGTCCCCGATGCGCTCAATAACTCCTGGGGCTTCAAACAAAGCGTTCTTGATTGTTCCGATGTCTTCTGGCAAGTGATCGACAACCTCGAAGCGCTCGGCACGGTTGTAGTCTTTGCCTGCGGCAATGAGGGTCCCAACTCCGCCACCATTCGCAATCCCGCCAACCGTGCGACCTCGCCGATCAATACCTTCTCGGTCGGCGCTACCGATACCTTGGGCGAAGTTGTCTGGATCAGTTCCAGCCGTGGTCCGTCCGATTGTAACGGCACCTCGATCAAGCCGGAAGTTGTCGCCCCCGGTCAGGCGGTCCGCACGACTACTCCGTGGAGCGGTACGTCGTACTACACTCTGGTCTCCGGCACGTCCTTCGCAGCACCCCATGTCGCCGGCGCCGTCGCGCTTCTGCGGCAATACAATCCCAATGCCACCGCGGATGAAATCAAACTGGCGCTCCTGAATACGGCTACCGATATCGGCACCCTCGGCGAGGACAATTCCGCCGGCATGGGACTCATCAATATCCCCGCCGCGCTGGCCGCGCTCCCGCCGAACGATGAAACCAACATTTACGTCAAGGCGGTCGAGCACAGCCCGATTCAACCTGGCATGACCTTGGAAGTGCGCGTCACTCTCCGCAATTCCGGCCTCGGCGTGCTCGGGGTTTCCGGAACCCTCGCGAACCCCGAATCCGGCTTGACCATTGACGAGGGCTCCTCCGTTTTCGGCAACCTGCCGCTGAACGCCACGGCCGACAACTCTGCCGATCCCTTCGTCGTGCAATTCGCCAACAACCTCGTCGACGGCACCCAGGTGGCGGTTGACCTGCTCATCAGCGGCGGCGGCGGTGCGTACCAGAAGACTCTGCGCCTCTACTTCACCGTCGGAGCCGGATTGGTCAAGTCGCGCTATACGCATAGCTCCGACAGCATTCAATTTACGATCTCCAACTACGGCAGCTACGGCCTGGCGCCCGGCTCCGCCAGCAATCAGGGCGGTGTCGGCTTTCTGTTCCCCAAGACCGGCATCAACAATCTCTATCAATGCGGTCTGCTGATCGGCAACAGCGCTCTCGGCGTCTCGGACGGAATCACCAACGAAATCAACTCGATCGACGAAGACTTCTCCGTGGCTCCCGGCGGCAACCTGACCACAACTGTCAACGGCATCCTCGGCGATCGCGAAACCTACTCCCGCTTCCACGATGATCTGGCCCGCCGTCCCTTGGGCATCACGGTCGAACAGCGCACCGCCAGCTTCCTCGGCGCACTCGACGCCAACTACGTAATCATGGAATATGCCATCGTCAACGACAACGATACGGCACTCAATGACCTCTACGTCGCTCTCTACTTCGACTGGGATTTCCCGCCCAATTCCGGACAGGATCGTGCCGGTTATGTCGCCGATCTCGATCTCGGCTATATGTGGCGGAACAACTACCTCGACTATCGCGGCACCGCCGTACTCAATCCCGAAGGTGTTTCGTCATACTACATCATCCCGAACTCCGAGGTGATCTACGACGGCGTCAGCGAGGCGGAGAAGTATCAGATGCTGACGCTCCACGACGCCGACACCATCAACATCCTTCCCGACCGTTCCTACTCGATCGCCACCGGCCCGTTCAACCTTGCTCCCGGTGCCTCGGATACCGCCGCCTTCGCCATCATTGGCGCGCGCACGCTCAACGAACTCAAGGGCTACGCGCAGCGGGCGAAGTCCATCTATCGTCAGGCTACGCCGGTGGAAGACGACGACCTTCCGCTGCCGGGCGACTTTGCCCTGGCGCAAAACTACCCGAATCCTTTCAATCCGATGACGCAAATCGAATTTGCCCTGCCGCGTGCCGGCGCCGTGCGCCTCGAAGTGATCAACACGCTCGGGCAATCTGTCGCCACCTTGCTGGATGCCGACCGTCCCGCCGGCACTCACATCGTCCAATGGTACGGCCTCGACGATTCCGGCAACGAGGTTGCCTCCGGCGTTTACTTCTACCGCTTAACTACGGCTCAGCGGACGGAAGTGCGCAAGATGATGCTGCTCAAGTAGCGGTGCCCCGCTTTTTTCCTGCCCAAAATCGATCTTGTCTAACGTGTCGCAGTGCGTTACTCTCTGTGTATGCGCCGCTTGGTCTTTCTTGCCGCCGTTGCTTGGCTGCTTTCTGCCGCAGCGCTCCTCGCCGACAACCGCGCGCGGCTTTTGGCATTGGCAATTGCCGAAGATGAACGCCTGCTCGATCCCGAGTCCCTCACCGTCTGGTCGGAGGACCCCGACACCCTTCTGCGCCGGCGCACAGCCTACGTCATCGGCATCGTTGGCGACACCGCCGGTATCCCCGCGCTGCAGACTTTGCTCTGGGACAACAATACCCGCGTCCGCGCTGAGGCTGTCTTCGCGGCCGGACAACTCGCTTCTCCCACTCTGCTCAAAGACGTCCTGGTGCAGATGTCCAAAGGCTCTTCTGCAACCGCGGTGCTATGCGTTGATGCCATCAGCAAGATGGGTACCGACGAGGCGTCGACGCGCTTATGCACCATCGCCGCTGACACCACCCGCGCTCTGGAACTGCGCGCCGCGGCCGCCAGGTCGCTGTTCCGCCTGCGTGACCAATCCTCCGCCGACCTGCTGGCGAAATTGGCCGCCAAGGATCAACCGCGCGAATTGCGGGAAGCCGCCTTCTACGCCCTTTCGCGGCGACGTACCGAAGGTCTCGCTCCGTTGTGGCGGGAGGGTCTGGCTGATCCCAACGAAAACATCAGAATCTATGCCGCCGACGCGATGGCGCGTAACGCCGACTCCGCTTTCGCCGGATTGCTCGTCGGCTCGGCGATCGGGGAAGAATGGCGCACCCAGTATCACATGATCGATGCCGCCGCACGCCTCGGCATGAATGCCACCACCGATCACTTCCTTGGCAATTTCGCCTGGATCGATAATCCCTACGTCCTGGTCGCGGCGCTTCGCTGTATCGGCAGCCCCGGTGCCGGTGATTTTCTCAACGAGGCGGCGCAAAGCAACAATCCGGCAATCGCCGCCGAAGCGCTGCTGGCCTTGGTCCGCCTCAACGCCGCGGTGGCACGCGGAACCGTGACGGACTTCTCCTATTCGATGATCGCGGCTCGCCGCCAGGCCGCCGCTCAGGCCTGCGGCCTGCTACGCGAAGAGGGCGCCCGCGCCATTCTCCTCCGCCTCCTGCACGACGAAATCCCGCTCGTGCGCGGCGAAGCGCTCGAACAGATCTTCGCCCTCGGTGATTCGGCTTTCACCCGCAGCAGTCTCGAACTGGCGCTCAGCGACTCCGACCTCATCCCCATCACCATTGTCGGCGAAAAGATCGTCGCCGATTCGCTCACTCAATATTTGCCGCGCCTCACGGAGCGGTATTTCAATTCGCTCTCCGACGATGTCAGCGAGTCAATCCTGGGGACGCTGATCCAACTGGCTGACTCCTCGATGGCGGGCCCGTCGCTCAGCGAAGTCGCAAATTCGGCGATGCAGTCTGAGAACTTCTTTATCCGCCGCGCCGGCCGCGATCTGGCCGCTCAGCTTGGGCTGCCGGTTCCGGAGACTCGCGATCACTTCGTCAGTGTCATCACTGCGCGCAACTATGATGAAATCTATCACCCGGCCAAGTCGCGACCGCACGTCGAGATCGAAACCTCGCGCGGCACAATTCTGCTGGAATTATATCCCGATGTCGCGCCCAAAACGGTGTACAACTTTCTGAAGCTGGCGGCGGCCGGATTCTACAATCGCAAAACTTGGCACCGTGTGGTGCCCGACTTCGTTATCCAGGACGGCTGCCCGCGCGGCGACGGCTGGGGCGGGCCGGGCTACGCGATTCGCTGCGAATACAACGCGCTGCCGTTCCTGGCCGGTACGCTCGGCATGGCGACCTCTGGCAAGGACACCGGCGGCAGCCAGTACTTCATCTGTCAGTCGCCCCAGCCGCATCTCGACGGCCGTTACACGGTCTTCGGCCAGGTGCTGGCCGGCATGGACATCGTGCTCTCAATCCAGCCCGGCGATCAGGTCGTCGAAGTGCGGGAAATTCCGTACTAAGGAGTATCATTGAAGCCATTCCGATATCTGGCGCTCTACCTCTTGGCGCTGACGCTGCCAACCTTCGCCGCTCCTCCCGTCGACGACATCGTCGACCGCGCGATCGCCGCCATCGAGCGTCAGGATTCTCTCTGCGCCAAATACTCCAACCGCGCCCTCACCCAGTCAATCAAGTACGACAAGAATATGCAGCCGGACGAAATCACCACCATGACCAAGCTCTGTTACCACTCCGGCAAACGTATCTCCGAGCAAATACTCGCATTGAACAAGGACGGCAAACCGCTGGCTGCGGAAGAAATCGCAAAACAGGCGCGCAATAAGAACGAAGAGTGGGAGAAAGGGCAGAAAGACCCCGAGAAAAGGAAAAAGGCCTCGCGTGAGAACTTCATCGATCCCTTGAGCCGCGACGGCCGCCCGCAGTACAACTACTTCCTGATCGAAACCCGCGATTCCGCCGTCGCTCACGACTCCGCCGCCGTGGCCGGCGTCCGCGACGGCGACATTTTCGATCAAACCGTCCAGAAACTGGCGACCGTCTACGTCATCCAGGCCCGGCCGAAAACGCCCGATGAGCGCCGCCTGAATGCCACCTACTGGATCGAGGCCAACAGCGCCGGCATCCTGCGCACCGTCTTTGCGCCGTCGAAAATGCCGAGCTTCGTCGATACCTTGCATTTCGAGATGGACTATGCCAAGCAGCTCCTGGCCGGGGCGATCGTTTATCTTCCCAGTCGCTTCGAGATGAAAGGCAAAGCGGGATTCCTGTTTTTTAAGGGACGTTTTGGCGTGATCGAAGAGTTTTCCGACTATCGCTGCGACGATGCGATTGACGAGTCGGTATTCGCCCGGCGTTATTGGTACCGGGGAGAGGAGGAAAGCCGATGAACCTGGAAGCGGTCAAAATCGAAATGCCGGAAGGCTGCAATCTGATTTTCGGCATGACGCACTTTATCAAGTCCGTGGAAGACCTGCACGAAATGATGGTCAACTCCGTGCCGGGTGTGAAATTCGGCCTGGCCTTCAGCGAAGCCTCCGGTGACCGGCTGGTGCGCTACTCCGGCAACGACCCCGGCCTCGCCCAGGCCGCGGCCGACAACGTCAAGCGCTTCGCCTGTGGCCACTGTTTCCTCATCTTCATGCGTGACGGCTACCCGGTCAATGTGCTGCAAAGTTTGAAGAACGTGTACGAGGTGGTGACCGTCTTCTGCGCCACCGCCAATCCCGTCGAGGCCGTCATCGCGCGCACCGCACAGGGCGGCGCAATTCTCGGCGTCGTCGACGGCGAACCGCCGCTCGGCATCGAAGACGACGTCGCCAAACAAAAACGCCACGCCTTCCTGCGGACGATCGGCTACAAGCTGTAAAGGAACAATCACCCTTGTCACCTTTGCCCCTGATCAAGTACGAAAACGGCATCGAGATCGACGGCCTCGAGTTCGCCCTCGACCCGCACAAGATGTCCGACTTGGCGTTTGTCTCGCACGGCCACTCCGATCATGCGCGCAAGCACAAGCGCGTGCTCGCCACCGCGGAAACGGCCCTGATGTACAGCGCCCGCTATCCGCAAGTGCCGGTGCGCGCGCTGCCGCTGAAGCGCAAAGTCAAATTCGGCGCCGCATCCGTCGAGCTGTTTCCCTCCGGCCATATGCTCGGCGCCGCGCAAATCTTGGTCGAAGTCAAAGGCACTCGCATCGTCTACACCGGCGACTTCAAGGTTTATCCCAATCTGACTTGTCCCACCATGGAAGCCCGCGAGTGCGACATCCTGATCATGGAGTCAACCTACGGCGACCCCGTCTACTCTTTCCCGCCGCAGAACGAAGTCTATAGCCGGATCGTCGCCTTTGTCAAACGCGCCTTCGCCGACGGCTACACGCCCGTGCTGGTCGGCTACGCGATGGGGAAGTCGCAGGAGGCGATCCTGCTCATGCAGCAGCAAGGCTACGCTGTCGCCTGTGACAAATCGGTCAATGAAATCAATCATCTCTACCGCAAAGCCGGACTGACGCTCGCCGCGACCGATCACTACCTCCACACCTCGCTCGCCGGCAAGGTGGTTGTCGTCAGCCCCCATACCCTGCGCGATGAGAAATTCAAAGCACTGCCGCGCAAACGCTCTCTTTTCCTGAGCGGCTGGTCGCAGGGCGGACGCGGTCGTGCGAATTTCGGCACCGATTTCGGCGTGCCCTTGTCCGACCATGCGGATTTTACCCAGTTAGTCGCCTACATCGAAAAATGCAAACCGTGCAAGATCTACACCCTCCACGGCGAACCCAAGTTCGCGCAAATTCTGCGGGAAATGGGCTACGATGCCGAATATCTGCACAAGGGTTTCCGCAGCGATCAGGCGCCGCCGCGAACCATCGACCTGACCCAACCGCGTCCGGCGATCGGGCAAAACCTCGAATTGTTCTAACCGCGTCGCCGCGCCAGACAGGAATTCCGGGATTCAGACCATGAATATTTCAGCAATTCGAACGGCCGCGCTCGCGATCATGATGGCCGCTATCGCTTTCGCCGCGCCCGCCGAGCCGTATCTCTGGCCCCTGCCGTTTGGCAAGGAGCTTACCTCCATCTTCGGCGACTCCCGCACCCGCCGCTACCACCTCGGCATCGACATGCGCACCAACGGCGAAATCGGCAAGGTCGTGGTCGCGCCGATGGCCGGCTACATCAGCCGCATCCGCACCTCCTACTTTGGCTACGGCAAAGCGCTCCATCTGACTATGAAAGACGGCAATTCCGCGGTGTTTGCGCACCTCAGCCGCTTCACTCCCGTCATCGAAGAATTCGTCCGCCAAAAACAGATCGCGAGCGAAACCTACAACCAGGATATCGAGCTGACGGCAGGGAAGTTTGACGTCCGCCAGGGTGACACCATCGCGTACTCGGGATCGACCGGCGTCGGCGCGCCTCATCTGCATTTCGAGGTGCGCACGTCGGGTAACGTGCCGCTCAACCCGCTGACCTTGCCTGGCTTGAACGTCGCCGACAACTCCCCGCCCGAATTTCGCTCCTTGCGCTTGATTGGTTTCGGCAACGACGACTTGGCCGCTGCACTGGGCTGGACGCTCGAATACAAGTTCCGCAAGTCGCCCGGTACTGCCGAATATACGGTCAACACACCGCTGCCGTGCGGACTCGACGATTATTGGCTGGCCGTCGAAGCCGTCGACCGTGTCGGTATCAGCACCTGGAACAAGCCGGTCTATGAAATCGAAGCGCGTGCGTCGGGCCGCGAATTCTACCGGCTCAAGTATGACCGCGTCGCTTTCGAGGACAACTATCTGATCGACGCGCAGCGCAACTTCGACCAGTCGGTCCTCGGCAATCAGGAATTCTACAACCTCGTCCCGCTCAAACTGCCGCAAACCGCATCCGGCATCTGCGCTTGGTTCGGCGATCAAATCGCGCCGCTGGAAATCGTTGCCCGCGATGCCGCCGGCAACTCCGCCCGCGCCACCGTGTCCTTCTACGACGCGCATGCGTCGGACGCCAAGGGCTTCCGTCCCCGACCGGATACTCTCAAGCTGGCCAAGCTTCTCCAGAAGTATGGCGATGTCCCCAAGGGCAAGCTCGGCGCCGCAATGATCCCCGCCGGCAATCGGCTGTTCCTGCTGGTTCAGACTCCTGACTCCCGCGTCGAATCCGTCACTGCGAACTCTTCGTCGGCACTGGAATCGGCAAGTCAACCCGCTATTCTCACCAACATCGCCGGCCGCTTCTGGATCGGCGCCATCGACTCGCTGGCCGCAACCGGCGCCTTGATCGCCGGCGACTCGCTCACAATCGCCGTCAAATCCTCCGGCGTTACCGACTTCGCCAACGTCCCAGTCAACTGCGGCCGCATCTTTACCGACGCCTCTTCCGCCGGCACACTGAAGAGCCGCGACGGCGCTTTCGTCGTCAAATTCGCGCCATACTCGGACGCCTTCTTCCCGCTCGATCCCAATCTCTACTTTCGCCTCGATCGCGAATCCAACGGCAAGTTTGCCGTCTACAAACCCGCTCCCGACGTCGTACCGCTGATCAAGCCCGTCACTTACGAATTCGACCTGGGCGGCCCGATTCCTCGCGGCGCCGGGCTCTATTCAGTGGAAGGGAACAAGCGCTACTACCTCGGTGGCGAGACCAAAGGGAATGTGATTTCCGTGCAGGCCAACACGCTGGCGGCCATAACCGTGCAGCAGGATACTCTCCCGCCGACCTTCCGGCGTGTTCGCCCGGCCGCCAATGCCATTGTCACGACCGCCAAACCTGCCGTCACCTTCGCGATCAGCGACGACCTCTCCGGTATCCGCGACAAGATTGACGTCTACATCGACGGCCGCTGGGTCATCCCGGTCTATGACTACGAGTCCGGCACGGTCATGGCCGAGCCGCACTTCAATCTGACCAGAGGCAAACACAAGCTGGAGATCAAAGCCGCCGACAAGCAGGGCAATGTCGCCCGCTATGTCTGCGAATTTACCTACGGCAGCCGCAAGAAAAAGTAGACCGGAGGCGTCCTTGTCATCGAGGCAGCCGCTGCGTATATTGATCTAAATGTTCCCACTGCGCGACGAAGTCCCGACCCGCTCGTTTCCGCTGATCACGGTGCTGTTCATCGCGGTCAATGTGCTGGTCTACATCTACCAGTTGACTCTCGATGAGCCGGCTGTGCAAGCCCTGGTCTACAAGTGGGCGTACATCCCGATCGAATACACCCACTTCACCCAGGTCTATCCGCAACTGGCCGTACCCTACGGCGTCACCGTCATCACCAGCATGTTCATGCACGGCGGCTTCATGCACCTCGCCGGCAACATGCTCTACCTTTGGATCTTCGGTAACAACGTCGAGGACAATCTCGGCAAGTTGCACTTCATCGTCTTCTACCTGCTCTCCGGTATCGCGGCCGTCGGCCTGCACACCGTCCTCGATCCCAACTCGGAGGTCCCGCTCATCGGCGCCTCCGGTGCCATCGCCGGCGTGCTCGGCGCCTATATGGTTCTGTATCCAAAAGCGCGCGTGCATACCGTCATCTTTCTTGGCTTTTTCGTCCAGGTCGTGCGCATTCCGGCCGGGGTATTGTTGATCATCTGGTTCGGCCTGCAGATCCTCTACGGTCTGCCGGGTCTGCTCAGCGAAGGCGGCGGTGGCGTCGCTTGGTTCGCCCACGTCGGCGGCTTCGCCTTCGGCTGGCTTTACTTCAAACTCCTCCGGCGGCGACCGGCGTACGAACCTTTGGGATACTGATCGCAGCGCGAGACATTGAGCCATGACAGCGGAATTTGTTCATCTTCATAACCACACCCAGTACTCGCTCCTCGACGGCGCCTGCCGCATCGACGAGTTCGTCAAACTGGCCGCAACCATGGGCTTTCACGCCCTGGCCATCACCGACCACGGCAATCTGTTCGGCGCGATCGAATTCTATAAGAAAGCCAAAGCCGCCAAAATCAAGCCGATCATCGGCTGCGAAATGTACGTCGCGCCGCGCTCGCGCGAATTCAAACAACCTGTCGCCGGCTACCCCGATGGCGGCAATCATCTGCTCCTGCTCGCCAAAAATAACACCGGTTACCAGAACCTGATCCAACTCTCGACCATCGGTTACCTCGAAGGGTTCTACCATCGGCCGCGCGTCGACAAGGAGGCGTTGCGCAAGCACGCCGACGGCCTGATCTGTACCTCGGCCTGCCTGCAGGGCGAAGTCTCTTTCCATCTGCGCAACAACAACCACGAGGAAGCCAAACGCGCCGCCTTCGAATTCGCCGACATCTTCGGCAAAGAGAACTTCTATATCGAAGTCCAGGACCATACCATCGCCGATGAAGACCGCGTCCGCCCGTTCCTGCTCAAACTGGCCAAGGAAAGCGGCTTCCAGCTCGTCGCTACCAACGACTGCCACTACCTCCAGCGCGAACACGCCGACGCCCACGACGTGCTCCTCTGTATCCAGACCGGCAAGCAGCTCAACGACAACGACCGCATGCGCTATACCACCGACCAGCTCTACGTCAAATCGGTCGATGAAATGAAAGAGCGCTTTGGCAAGTATCCCAACGCCATTGAGAACACCCTCAAGATCGCCGAGGAATGCAACGTCGAAATCGAACTCGGCAAGAATCACCTGCCCGCCTTCCCGCTGCCGCAAGAACACCAGAGCGCCGATGAGTATCTGACCGAGCTGGCGGAAGCCGGTCTGGCCAAACGCTACGCGGAAATCACCCCGCAACTGCGCGCTCGCCTCGAGTACGAACTCGGCGTCATCAAACAGATGGGCTACGCCGGCTACTTCCTGATCGTGCAGGACTTCACCCGCAAAGCGCGGGAACTCGGCGTCTCGGTCGGCCCCGGCCGCGGCTCTGCCGCCGGCTCAATCGTCTCCTACGTTCTCGGCATCACCAATATCGATCCGGTCAAGTACGATCTGCTCTTCGAGCGCTTCCTCAATCCCGAACGCATCAGCATGCCTGATATCGACATCGACTTCTCCGACCGCGGCCGCGACAAGATCATCAAGTACGTTATCGACAAGTACGGCCAGGAAAACGTCGGCCAGATCATCACCTTCGGCACCATGGCCGCCCGCGGCGTTGTGCGCGACGTTGGCCGCACGCTTGGAATCCCTTACGGCGAAGTCGACAAGATCGCCAAGCTGATCCCGTTCGCGCTCGACATGACGATCGAAAAAGCGCTGAACTTGGAACCGCAACTGACTGAACTGGCTAACGCCGACGCTCGCATCGCCAAATTGCTGGAGCACTCCAAGGTCCTGGAAGGCCTGACGCGCCACGCCTCGACCCACGCCGCCGGCGTCGTGATCGCGCCCTCGCGCTTGACCGACTACGTCCCGCTCCACAAGGGCAGCAAGGACGAAATCACTACCCAGTGGGACATGAAGGCCGTCGAAGAAATCGGCCTGTTGAAGATGGACTTCCTTGGCCTGCGCACCTTGACGGTAATCGATGACACGCTCACTTTGGTGAAACGTAACCGCGATATCGACATCGATATCGACTCAATTCCGCTCGATGATGCGCAGGTCTATAAGCTTTTTGGTGCCGGCCACACGATCGGCATCTTCCAGTTTGAATCCTCCGGCATGCGCGACTACCTCCGCAAACTCAAGCCGGAGAACCTCAACGACCTCGCCGCCATGAACGCCCTCTACCGCCCGGGTCCGCTCAAAGGCGGTGTCGTCGATCTCTACATCGACCGCAAACACGGCCGCGAAAAAGTCGAATACGAGCACCCGCTGCTCGAGTCGATCCTCAAAGACACCTACGGCGTCATCGTCTTCCAGGAACAGGCAATCAAGATCGCTTCTGAGATGGCCGGCTACTCGCTCGGCAAAGCCGATATCCTGCGCAAAGCCATGGGCAAAAAGAACGCCGAATTGATGCGTGCCCAAAAAGAGGAATTCACCGCCGGCTCGCAGCAACGCGGCATCGACAAACCCACCGCCGAAAAAGTCTTCGACTTGATCGAGAAATTCGCCGGTTACGGTTTCAACAAATCTCATTCGGTCGGCTACGCCCTCTTGGCTTACCAGACGGCCTATCTGAAAACGCACTTCCCGCATGAATTCATGGCCGCCGGCATGACCTCCGAAATGGACTCCACCGAACGCATCATCGTCCTGATGGAAGAGTGCCGCCGCATGGGCATCCAGGTGCTGCCCCCCGATGTCAACGAGTCGGAACTCGCCTTCAACGTCGTTGCCGACAAAGTCCGTTTCGCGCTCACCGCCGTCAAAAACGTCGGCCAGGGAGCCGTCGAGGCCATCCTCAAGGCGCGCGCCGAAGGCGGCAAATTCACCACCATCTTCGACCTCTGCGCGCGCGTCGAACTGACCGCCCTCAACCGGCGCACCATCGAATCGCTGATCACCGCCGGTGCCCTCGATTCGCTCGCCGGATCGCGGGCGCAGAAATTCGAGGCCGTTGAACAGGCCCTCAGCTTCGGCCAGTCGATCCAGCGCAAAGAGGCCATCAATCAGTCCGACCTCTTCGGCAGCGGCATCAACGACACCACCATTCAGGAACCCTTGCTGCCGCGTCTGGATGAATGGAATCGCGCCACCCTGCTGCAGAAGGAGAAGGAGGCGCTTGGCTTCTACGTCAGCGGCCATCCCCTCGAAAACTACCGCGTCGAACTGACTGCCTTCGCCACGGTCAACTCCGATGAAATCGGCGACAAGGCCGATGGCGGCGATGTCTCGCTCGGCGGCATCGTCCAGGCGCTCAAAATCAACTACGACAAACAGGGACGGCAGATGGCCTTCATCACCCTCGAGGACTTCTTCGGGGTTATCGAAGTGATCGCTTTTGCCGATCTATTTGAAAAATCGAGACAACTGGTTCATGTTGATGCGCGCCTCCTTTGCCGCGGCCGCGTCTCAACTCGCGAAAACGAAAAGCCCAAACTGATCGCCTCCGAAATTGTCAATCTCGAAGGGCTGTTTAACCAGCGCCCCGCAGTGCTGGAACTGTTCGTGAATGGGAATGCGAACGATAAGTTATTAAATGACATAAACTTAATTTTCACAAAGTACCCGGGTCCTGTTAAGGTCCAGATCTTTCTAATGTCTGGCGAACAGCTCTTCACCCTCACGCCCAAGCGCCTGAAGATCATGCCGGAAGCACCCATGATGGAAGCGCTCGAGCAGCTCGTCGGACGGGAAAACATCAGTTTTCGCAAATCCGGCTGAATTCCGGGAACTGGAGTATTTTGATAGGGTTAAAATGAGAAACAGCGTCCGAAAGACCCCGGTCTTTCTACTTCGACGGCATCTTGCCACAAGGATGGATACTTCGACCTTGGCTAACGACAACCGACAACTCAAGCGACTTCCGATCGGGCTTCCGCTCGCTATCGTCTGCGCCGCCTTTATCGTCGTGCCGCTGCTCATCGCCCACGCCGAGGAAAAATCCGGCGATCTGATTACGTGGATGAAGTACGATCAGGCACTGGCCAAGGCCAAGAAAGAAAACAAGCACGTCATCGTCAATTTCACCACATCCTGGTGCGGCTGGTGCAAGAAGATGAAGGCCTCCACCTACCGCAATCCCGAGGTCGTGAAAACCATCGGCGACCGTTTCGTCGCCGCCGTCGTCGACGGCGACTCCTACGATGTCCTCAAGCTTAACGACGGGGATATCACCGAGAAGGGTCTGACTCTGCAATACGGCGTCCGCGGCTATCCGACCACTTGGTTCCTGGAGCCCTCCGGCGCCAAGATCGCCCCCGCCCCGGGATATATCGATTCTACCGCCATGCAGTACATACTTGACTACGTGGGTAATAATTATAATGACGAAATGGCCTTCACTGATTATATTACCCTCCAGCAGAAATTGGGAACGGTTCGCCCACAGGCGAAACTGAAATTGGGTATGACGGCGGCCCAGGTGAAAGCCAGTTGGGGCGCGCCGCAATCGGTGGAAACTAAGACGCTTCCGCAAGGTCCGGCAGAAGATTGGCTGTACTCGGATAATGTCAGCCTCACTTTCCGCGGCGGAAAACTGTATGGCGTGACCGATCGCGCCACCGCCGCGACCCCGGTTAAGGAGAAGGCGGCCAAGCCGTGAAGCGATTAATCGTTGCGATCTTTGCCGTGCTGGTCGCTGCGGCATCAGCGTTGTTGGTTTCGTGCGGCTCGCAAAGCAGCGGCGGCACGACGGCTCAGGCCGCAACGGCCCCCGGATTCAAACTGGAGAATGTTGCCGGCGGAACCGTCGATTTCAGCAGCTACAAGGGCAAGGTCGTCCTCGTCGACTTCTGGGCGACTTGGTGCCCACCGTGCCGGCGCTCGATTCCGCATCTGGCGGACTTGCACAAGAAGCTCTCCGGGCGCGGATTTGAAGTCGTCGGGATCTCGCTCGACAACATCGCCAAAGACTCGGTCGCCAGTTTCGCGCGATCGTTCCAGATACCATACACGATTCTGATGGGCAACCCGGATGTCGCAATGCGCTGGAATATCGGTCGCTCAATTCCGGTCGCCATCCTGGTCAATCGCGACGGCGCCGTCGTCGACAAGGTCGTCGGGTTCAAAGACGCCCAATACTGGGAACAGAAGATCGCTCAGTACCTGTAAATACGAAATAGATGAGAATGAATAATAACCAAACACCCACAACACTACATCAGGAGGAAAAACAGATGAGACGATTCGCCTTTATCTGTATGGCCGTCGCACTGGCAGTCTTAGTGGCGGCTCCGGCGATGTTCGCCTGTGACGGCGCGAAGACCGAGAAGGCTTCAGCCTCCGGCTGCGGCGACAAGGCCAAAGTGACGACGACGGCGGCGACCAATGACAATGCCACCGTGCAGAAAGTCGGCGCGACCTGCGGCTCGAAAGACGGCGCGATGAAGGCCGGTGCCTCGTGTACCGGTAAGGAAGGCGCGACCAAGGCCGGTGCGACCTGCACCGCGGCTGAGAAAGCGGCCTGCATGGGCGGCGCCAAAACCACCACTGCTGGCGCAACCCTGCCGAACGGCCATCCGTCCGTCTCGGTCGCGGAAGCCCTGAAGTGCGGCGACGCGAAAGTGGCGTTCGTCAGCGTTGACAAGATGCACTGCAACGGCTGCGTTGAGTCGATCAACAAAGCTATTGGCAGCATCGACGGCGTCTGCGCGGTCGAAACCAGCCTTGAGAAGAAAACCTCGACCATCGTCTTCCATGCCGACAAGGTTAAGACCGACGATGTCATCAACACCATCTCGAAGGCCGGCTATGTCGCCAGCCTCAAGACCGACTGCACCGAAGACATGAAGGCCGTGTTCGGCTCCAGCATGACTCCGGAACAGTGCCAGAAGCAGTGTGCCAACTCTGCTACGTGCACCAAGTCGAAGGAAACCAAAACCAGCGAGTCGTAAACCGACTGCGGTATTGTCATCTCCGGGCGGTTGAACTTGTTCAACCGCCCTTTTTGTTGGTATAAAGCATTGACACTGCCAGGTACGCGACGTAGCTTGGCGCGGCAATTGAGAACGATGCAAAGCCCAATTCGACGATTCATAACCGCTTGTTTCGTGCTGGTCGTCTGCTTCGACGCCGCTTCGGCGGCGAAATACGCCAACGAAGCTTTCGTTCTCGGCGCCCATGCCCGCGCCCTCGCCATGGGCGGCAGCGCTGCCTCGTTCACTGATGATCCCACCGCCGTCTATTACAACCCGGCCGGCTTGGCCCTCGTGGAGCGGCAACAGGTAGCCTTGCTCCATTCGGAGACCTTCGGCTCGCTCGTCAACCATGATTTCCTGGCCTACGCCCGGCCGCTTACTCTTCGCGACAAGTCGGGCGCCGGCGCCATCGGCATCTACCGTGTCGGCGGCGGTGGCATCATTCTTACCGAGAAGGATCCGAACACCGGCGGTCCGAAGATCATCTCCGAAGAAGGGCATTACGATTACCTCGTGCTGGTCGGCGGCGGACTCCGCTTGTCTGACCGCTGGCGCCTCGGCGGTGCGGCCAAAGTTGTTCTGCGCTCGCTCGCCGGGAATTCCGCCTGGGGCCTCGGACTCGATGCCGGCCTGCAGTACGGCCGCCGTGACGACCTGACGTTTGGCGCAACCCTCACCAACGCCACCTCGACCTTCCTGTCATACGACAACGGCACCACCGAATCGATCGTGCCGGCACTGCGACTCGGCGCCTCGTATCGTCTGGTCGTCGATGACTTCTCCGTCCGGGCAGCGGCCGATGGCGACATCTTGTTCGAGGGCCGCGATGAGTCCGCGCAACTGGCAATCGGCGGCGCCTCTCTCGATACCCACCTCGGTGGGGAAATCGGCTATCACGAAATCGTCTACTTCCGCGGCGGCGCCGACATCGGCCGCCTGACCTTGGGTATCGGCCTGCGCTACCAGCGCTTCCGCCTCGACGGCGCCTTTATGGACCACAGCGACCTTGACAATTCGTACCGGGTTTCGCTTAATATCGAACTCTGAGAACCGGTCTCCGGGCCGGTGCGACAGCTTCCATCTGAAGGAGTATTGCGAGTGTTGAAACTGCGTTTAGCCTTGATCCTGATCGTCGGTCTGACCGGTGGCGCTCTCTGGCTGGCCGGCTGCGAGAAAGATACACCCCGCATTCAACAGGAAGGACCGATCAACGCCAATACGGTAATCGCCACCGTCGACAACGAAACGATCACCCTCGGTGAAGTGTTGCGGGAATTGGATCAACTCACCATTCCCGGCAGCAACAAGGCCGCGACTCCGGAAAATGCCTACAACGAAGTGCTCTACCGCAAGCTCGCCTTCATCAAGGCCGGCGATTTCGGAGATTTCGACCCCAAAGAAATCCATCGCCTCGCCCGCAATCGCCTCCACGATGTCGTCATGCAGTACATGTTCTGGGATCGCATCTCGCAGCATACCGTCGTCCCCGACTCGTCGATCGACAGCTTCTACCGCGTTAATCTCCCTAGCTATACCACGCCGGCGCGTCGCGCCGTCACACATATTCTGATGTCCGACAATCCCAAGGCGTGGGAGGCCACCGGCTTTGATGTCACCGGCTGGTCGACCGAAACACTGAAAGCCAAAGAGAAAGAGCTGATCGACCGGTACTACCAGGAGATTCAGAACGGCGCCGATATCGCCGAGCTGGCCGCCAAATACTCGCACGACAGCAACTCCAAGGCGCGCCGCGGCGACTCCGGCTGGTTCAGGCGCGAGGACATGGTTGAGGAATTCTCCAATGCCGCCTTCTCACTGCCGGTCGGCGCAGTCAGCAAACCGTTTAAGTCAATCTATGGCTGGCACATTCTGCGCGTCGACTCCGCGTCCGCCGAACACGTCGTGCCGCTCGATGAATCACTGCGCGCGCAAATCCGCCAACAGCTCGCGATGCAGATCGACACCCGCATCGCCCAGCACTTCGTCGACAGCGTTTTCCAACTGGCCAGCTATGAATGGAACGATGATATTCTCACTCGTGACGTCGGTGACTACGACCAGTACGATTGGGTCTGCATCGTTAACGGCACCGATACGATCACCGCCGGCGTCCTGCGCGAGTACGAAATGATGTATCGCACCGGCCGCCGCGGCGTCGAAATCACACCCGACGTGCGCAAGAGCCTGGTGATCTCGAAATCCGCGCCCTGGGTGCTCTCCGCGGTCAGCCGTCAACTCGGCTACTTCGACACCGATACGATCAAGACCGCTTACAACAACCTCCGCCGCTCCGAAATCCAAAACCGCATCGGCCGCGACCGCATCCCCACCAATCTCGAGTGGAGCGATGCCGAACTTGAAGGCTACTACAACAAACACCGGAAAGAGTTCAACGCCGACAAGCCGGTGCAAATCCAGCAGGTCGTCTTCGCGGATTCGCTGAAGGCCGTGGCTGCACTGCGCGAGGTCCGCGCCGGCGCCGACTTCAAGGAGGTGGCCATGCAGTACTACCCCGGCGAGCAGGACTTCAAAGAGGCCGCCTTCGATCTCGGCTGGATCGGTCGCAACGATGTCGACTCGGCCCTGTACGACAAGGCCTGGCTCACTCAAGTCGGCCAGGTCACTGGACCGGTGCGCACCAAATGGGGCTTCCACCTGGTCAAAGTCCTCGACAAGAAAATGCAGCTGGAGTTCTCGGCCGCCAAGAACGATGTGCGGCGCAAACTGCGCGAGCAGGCTTACGCGGAGCAGGAAAACAAGTGGGTGTCGTGGTTGAAGAAGGGTCGGAAAATCGTCCGTTACGACGATCTCTGGAAGCAGATCGACTTCGCCAATGCGCCGCGCTACTTCCAAATCGCCGATTCACTCCAGCAGGCGCAACCGCCGCGTGGAGACTGATCACAGCAACATCAGCTATCAGCAAGAGGCGTTGCGCAAAGCGACGCACTTCATCGCTTTGCTGATTCCCACCAGCTACATCATTTTCCCCCGGCCGTGGGCCATTGGCGTCATGGCGACCGCCTTCCTCATTGTCGCCGCCTTCGAGGTCTTCCGCCTCCGCCGCCTCGCCCCCTGGCTTTGGATTGAACCTTTCGTCGGCGGCATGATCCGCCCCAAAGAACGCAACGGCAACTTCACCGGCGCCTTCTACATCCTGCTGGCCGGAACCCTGACCATCGCCTTGTTTCCACGCTGGCTCGCCGCGACCGCGATTACCTTCGAAATCGCCGGCGATGTCGCCTCGGCCATGGTCGGCCGCAAGTTCGGCAAACACAAGATCCGCGGCCCAAAATCCCTCGAAGGCGCTCTCGGCTTCCTGGCCGTGGCACTCCTGATCATCGTCCTCGTGCCCAAGGTTCCCTATACCGTCGGTGTGGTTGGCGCGATCGTTGCGGCTCTCGTCGAAGCCGTCTCCATCTACCGCGACGACAACCTCACCGTCCCCCTGACCTCCGGCCTGGTCATGTACCTGATGATGGCCTGGTGGCCCGCGCTGCCTTAGTCAACCCCCCTCTCGCTTTTTCCTTGACCCACCCCCAACAACTGCCCTTCTTTTCCTCGCATGCAATACATCGACCTCAGATCCGACACCGTCACTCGTCCGTCCGAAGCGATGCGCAATGCTATCGCCTCCGCCGAGGTCGGTGATGACGTCTTCGGCGACGATCCCACCGTCATCCGTCTCGAACGCAAAGTTGCCGAGATGTTCGGCAAGGAAGCCGCCTTGTTCGTGCCCTCCGGCACCATGGGAAATCAAGTCGCGATCCGCTCCCTCGCCCAGCCGGGCGAGGAAATTATCTGCGACGAGGGCTGCCACATCTTCAACTATGAAGCCGCCGCCGGAGCGGCGCTTTCGGGCTTGCTCTTCCACGTCGTCCGCGGCGTCCGCGGCGTCTTCACCGCCGCCGATATCGCCCCGCTGCTGCGTGGCGGCGATCTTCATTCGCCCCGTACCGGCATTATCGCTATTGAAAACACCCACAATCGCGCCGGCGGCACAATTTTCCCGATCGACGGCATGCAATCGCTGCGCGAGCTGGCCGACGAAAACCGCGTCGCCATCCACCTCGACGGCGCCCGCATCTGGAACGCCCACGTCGCCACCGGCATCCCGCTCTCTGACTATGCCCAGTTCGCCGACACGATCAACGTCTGCTTCTCCAAGGGCCTCGGCGCGCCGATCGGCTCGGCCGTCGTCGCCGACCGCGACCTCATCGCTATCGCCCGCCGAAATCGCAAAATGTTCGGCGGCGGTATGCGCCAGGTCGGTATCCTCGCCGCTGCGGCTGTCTACGCCCTCGATCACAACATCGCCCGCCTCGCTGAAGACCACGACAACGCCTGGTATCTCGCCGAATCCCTCTCCGAGATCGAAGAGGTCTACATCGACCTCGACAGCGTCCAAACCAATATCGTCGTCATCGGCATCGAGAAATCGGGCCGCGAAGTTAGCGATGTCGTCGCCGCCCTGAAGGAGAAGGGCGTCCTCGCCGTCGGCTTCGGCCGCCACAAGATCCGCTGTGTCACCCACATGGATGTCAACCGCGAGGACATCGCCGAGGCCATCCGTGTTTTCCGTGAAGTCTTCGAATCGTAACCCCGATCCGGCAGCACGGTGCCGCCGGCATTCTCGCCGAAGTTCGCCATGCCCAAACTGACCGTCATCGGCTGCTCCTCCGGCAATCCGCATCCCCGGCTGGCCTGTTCCTGCTACCTCTTGCAGGCCGGACAACAGCGCATCCTCCTCGATATCGGCGAAGGCGCCAGCTCCGCGATGCAACGGCTCGGCCATGATCCGCGTCGCATCAATGCCGTCGTCATCTCGCACCTGCACGCCGATCATGTCATGGGTCTGCCGCTCTTCATCCAGTGGAACTACATCCTCAAACGCCGTTCGCGGCTCGACATCTACGCTCCCTCTGAAGCCGTCGCCGGTATCAAGTCGCTCTTCGACCTGACTTACCTCTATCCGCTCAAACTTAGCTTCCCGATACAAATCCATCCGATCAATCCCGGTGGCGAATTCTCGATCGGCGCTGTCAAGGTCAAGGCGCATCCCAATAGCCACCTCCAACGTCATCGCCAACTTCTTACAGGATCAGGCAAACCCAACCAGGCGCAGTGTTACTCCTTTGTTGTTCAGGCCTCCCGTCGCCGCCTCGTTTATTCCTCTGACCTCGGTCAGGCCGCCGATCTGACCGGTATTCTCGCCGCCACCAACCTGCTCGTTGTCGAGGCCAGCCACGTTGACTTTGCCGCTCTCGGTTCCTTGCTCCGCACCGCCGGCGTTACCCTCGTCCTTGTCACGCATACCGACGTCGGCTTTGATTCCCAGTCAGCGCGACGGGAGCTGCTGCGCTGGGGCGTCCGCCAAATCCGCTTGGCGCGCGAAGGCCTGGAGCTGGATCTATGAAGATGACTGCCGGAAAATGAATGGTTGACAGACGGATGGACTTCCTGCAATCTTATCACCGCGAACCTTCAACTCGAATTGAACATCCATCTCATCCGGCACCCAACGCGGAGTGCGATTTGGTCAATTCTGCCGCAAGATCCCTGATCCGGTTGCTCACCATCGCGCTGCTTGCGCTGCTCCTGGCCGGCTGCTCCGTCATGACGCAGGAACGCGAGTTGGTGCGCCCCAAGGCCTCCCGTCTGCTCAACCCCGAGGCCAAGTATCTCAAAGTCCACATGAAGGCTGGCGACATCTATATCCTCCACGACTGGGCCGTCCCTTCTACTGGCGCCACCGTCGGCGGCTTCGGTCGCCATCTTGACTGGAATCGCGATTTGATCGATTCGGGGCAGTACGTGCTGAGCATCGACTCGGTGGCCATCTTCGAAACCAACGTGCCTCGCACCTCCGCCGCCATCGCCGCACTCTCGATCGTTACCGTTGCCTCGCTCGCGATTACCATTGTCTGCATCGCCGACCCCAAGGCTTGTTTCGGCTCCTGCCCGACTTTCTACGTCGATGATGGCGACAGCCTCCTCCTCCAGGCCGAGGGCTTTTCCTCCAGCGTTGCGCCCGCCCTCGAACGAACCGACATCGATGCGCTCTGGCGGGCACGATTCTCCCCACCGCGGGCGCGCCTCGTTATGACTAACGAAGCTTACGAAACCCATGTCGTCAGAAGCGTCAACCTGCTCGCGGCACCCCGGTCCGATAGCACCCGCATCGTCGCGACCGCCGCCGGCGAATTCTACCCCGTGCTCGAAACAACCAATCCCCAGTGGTTCGGTACCTGCTGCGACTACAGCGCGATGGTCACTGCCATTGATGGCCGCGAATGGTTCACTCTCGCCGATTCCACCGATCTGGCTACCAAGGACACCGTCAATGTCGAGTTCGAACGTCCCCTGAGCGGGGAATTGGGCCTGATCATCGGCTGCCGCCAAACCCTCCTGACGACCTTTCTGTTCTATAAGACCCTGGCCTTCATGGGCGAAGATGTTGCCGACTACTTCGCCCGCCTGCAGCGGCAGGGCCAAGAATCATTGACCAAGTTCCGCGGTTTCGGCGAGGCTCTCTCGGACATTGAGGTCTGGCTCCCAGACACCAGCGGCGGCTGGTACCGGGTCGACGCCTTCCGCGAAACCGGTCCGCTGGCGGTCGACGTTCATCTCGTGCGCTTGGGCAAACACGACGAATCGGTCAAGAAACTGCAATTGCGTATGACCCGTGGCTGCTGGCGTGTCGACCTCGCGCAACTGGCACGTCTTGGTGATCAGGTGCCGGTCGAGCGCATTAAACCCTCGGCCATCAAATTCGGCAACGGGCAGGGCGATTCCGTTCTGGCGGCGCTCTTGGTTGACAATCAACCGATCATGTCCATGCCGGGCGACACCTTCGAACTCTTCTTCGATCTGCCGCCATCACCGCCGCAGTACGAGTACTGGCTGGAGAGTCGTGGTTACTATCTCGAGTGGATGCGCGAAGACTGGAAGGCCGAGCGCAATCCGGAGATGGCGATGATGATCCTGATGCAGCCCGAGCAGGCCATGCGTGTCCTGGCGCCCCAGTACAAACGCATCGAAAGCGAAATGGAAGCCTATTTCTGGAAGAGTCGTTATGCCGGCAGCGCGAATTAGTTTCTGCTCGGCACTGGTCGCCGCCTCGTGCCTGATGCTCGCCGCCTGCGCCGGTACCATCGCGCCGAATCGCTGGCTCGAAACCCCGCGCGTGACGCAACACGAAGCCTACGGCTCCTGGGCGCGGCTCGAAACCGGCACTCCGGACATGACTCACACCGAAGGCGAACTCATCGCCGTCACACTCGACAGCATCTTCATTCTCGATACCCTGGGCTTCCTCAACGGCTTCTCGGCGCAAGATGCCGGCCGCGTCCACTTGCAGTCCTTCGATTCCCGGCACGGCTTAGTGGCCTTCTGGACAGTGCTTGGTTCCTTCTCGACCATATCGCATGGCGTGGTGTTGATCATTTCTGCTCCTCTCTGGATCATCTCCGGGTCAATTGCTGCCGGTTCCCAATCCAAAACCGCGCATGAATATGCCGTTCCATCGGAATGGCTCGCTCTGGCCAAATACGCCCGGTTCCCGCAAGGCTTACCCCTTGGAATCGATCGTTCCCGCCTCAAGATCAAGCCGTTTCACAAATCCAATCAACCGCCCGAACTGGCCGGCGACTAAGCTCGAATATCTCCTCCCCCCGAGTGTCAGACCTCCCGGTGTCCCACCGCAAGTGGTGGTCCGGTACCCCACCGTCTGCGAAGCGTTTCGAGGAACGAGGGATTGCGATGGGCTTCGGGCACACTCAAATCCCTCTATTACCCACCGCACTCGCCACTGCGGATTCCCCCTTAGCAAAGGGGGCGAGGGTGGTCTTCGACACCTCTTTCAACGCCCCGCCTGCCACCATAAATCATTAACTGATAATATCTTGTGTTCACCCACCACAGGAATCACTCCACTACTAAAAAAACGACTTAATCAGCACCCGCCGCTACACGGTGCGACTGTGCCCCTCCGGTAGAATGAAGGGGGTGCCAACCTCGATAGCCAATACGACGAAAGTTGGATGGAGGCGCCCTCCAGAATCAGGGAGAACGAACTGCATGATTCCCATGATTAGCAACAAAACCGTTTGACATAGGTATCTTAGTCGCTATATTTTTCAACATTCTACGGGTCGGGCGAAGTGAAAAAATTCACTAAATTGCCCGATGTTGTTAGCTATCTCTTGGGAGGATGGAATGCCTGAAGTCTATAAGAACTACATAAACGGGGAATGGGTAGCGTCGAAAACCGGTCAAACCTTCGAAAACCGTAACCCGGCAAATACGGATGAAATCGTCGGTGTTTTCCAGAAATCCGACAAGAACGACGTCGAAACCGCTGTCCAGGCCGCTCAGGAGGCCTACAAAAAATGGCGGCTCGTCCCCGCGCCGAAACGGGCCGAAATCCTCTATCGCGTCGCCCAACTGCTCGTCGAACGCAAAGAGAAATTCGCAAACGACATGACCCGCGAAATGGGCAAGGTACTCAACGAGACTCGCGGCGACGTGCAGGAAGCCATCGATATCTCCTACTTCACCGCCGGCGAAGGCCGCCGTCTCCACGGCCAGACCACGCCCTCGGAACTGCGCAATAAGTTCCAGATGTCGATCCGCCAGCCGCTCGGCGTCTGCGCCATGATCACTCCTTGGAATTTCCCGATGGCCATTCCATCCTGGAAGATGATCCCGGCGCTCGTCTGCGGCAACACCGTGGTGATCAAGCCCGCCACCGACACGCCGCTTTCGGTCGTGAACTTCATCAAGACCATGGAAGAGGCCGGCATGCCCAAGGGTGTCGTTAATATGGTCACCGGCACCGGTTCCGGCGTCGGCGATCCGCTCATGCATCACCCGGCGATCAAGGTCGTTTCCTTCACCGGCTCCTCTGAGATCGGTCAAGTCGTTTCCAAAGCCTGTGCCCCCGACTTCAAACATTGCTCGCTGGAAATGGGCGGCAAGAACGCCATGATGGTTATGCCCTCCGCCAAACTCGAACTGGCGGTCGATGGCGCCCTCTGGGGCGCGTTCGGCACGACCGGCCAGCGCTGTACCGCTACCTCGCGCATCATCGTTCACAAGGACGTCTATAAGCCGTTCCTCGACAAATTCGTCGAACGCGTCAAGAAACTGCGTGTCGGCAACGGCCTCGACCCGAACGTCGACATGGGTCCGGCAGTCAACCAGAGCCAGCTCGAGAACGACCTGCGCTATATCGAAATCGGCAAGAAGGACGGCGGCAAGCTGCTGTACGGCGGCGAGCGCCTCACCGGCGGCGCCTACGACAAGGGCTTCTTCCTGATGCCCACCGTCTTCGCCGACATCACCCAGAAAATGACGATCTGGCGCGAAGAGATCTTCGGACCCGTCGTCTCCGTCGCTATGTGCGATTCCCTCGAGAACGCCATCGAGATGGCCAACGACTCGCTCTATGGCCTCTCCGCCTCGATCTATACGCAGGATATCAACGAGGCCTTCGTCGCCATGCGCGATGTCTATACCGGCATATTCTACGTCAACAGCCCGACCATCGGCGCGGAAGTCCACCTGCCGTTCGGCGGCACCAAGGCGACCGGTAATGGTCATCGCGAAGCCGGCCATCAGGCGTTGGATGTCTTCTCCGAGTGGAAATCAATCTACGTCGACTTCTCCGGCACGCTCCAGCGCGCGCAAATCGACGCTTGAAATAGGATGGAATCACCGTCGGGTGCCGATCAGCCGGTACCCGGCGGTTACTGAAGATCGCTATGAGTCAGACCCATCACAACCGCCCTCACTGCCCGCGCCAACGGGTGATGTCGTATTTCCTCTTCATCATCTGGCTGGCGTCCGCCGTGTGAATCGCCCGCCACGATAGGTCTTTCTAAAAATCACTGTAACGATGAAGAACGCGTAATTTGCAGGAGATAGATTTTATGGCGAGAAAACGGATTCTGATCATGGGGGCGGCCGGGCGTGATTTTCACAACTTCAACACCTACTATCGCAACGACCCCTCGGTCGAGGTCGTCTGCTTCACCGCGACGCAGATCCCCGATATCGACGACCGCAAGTACCCGGCTTCGCTCGCGGGTAAACTCTACCCGAAGGGCATCCCGATCTATTCCGAAGTCGATCTGCTGGATTTGATCTCCGAGAAGGACATCGACGAGGTCATCTTCTCCTATTCCGACGTCTCGCACGAATACGTTATGCACAAAGCCTCAATGGTGCTCGCGGCCGGCGCGAATTTCAGCATGCTCGGCGGTAAGGCCACCATGCTCAAGTCCTCCAAACCGGTCGTCGCCATCGCCGCCGTGCGCACCGGCGCCGGCAAGAGCCAGACCACCCGCAAGGTCTGCGAAGACCTCAAGGAACTCGGCATGAAAGTCGTCGCTGTGCGCCATCCCATGCCTTACGGCGATTTGGCCAAACAGGCCTGCCAGCGCTTCGCTTCGCTCAAAGACCTCGAACTCCACAACTGCACGATCGAGGAAATGGAAGAATACGAGCCGCATATCGCCCGCGGCCAGGTCATCTATGCCGGCGTCGATTACGAAATGATCCTGCGCCAGGCCGAGAAGGAAGCTGACGTCGTCGTCTGGGACGGCGGCAATAACGATATGCCGTTCTATCAGCCCAACCTCTGGATCACCGTCGCCGACCCGCATCGGCCCGGCCACGAAATCCAGTACCATCCCGGCGAAAGCAACCTGCGCTGGGCCGATGTCGTCGTCATCAACAAGATCGACACCGCCGACGGCGAATATATCGAATACGTCCGCGGCAATATCCGCCAGTACAACCCGGAAGCCATCATCGTCGATGCCGCCTCGCCGATCTCCGTGGAAGACGCCTCCGTCATTCGCGGCAAGCGCGTCCTCGTCATCGAAGACGGCCCCACCGCCACGCACGGCGAAATGCAGTTCGGCGCCGGCACCGTCGCCGCCCATAAATTCGGCGCCGCCGAAATCGTCGATCCGCGGCCATACTTGAAAGGCACGCTGCTCGAAACGTTTGAGAAGTATCCCAATATCGGCACCGTGCTTCCGGCGATGGGCTACGGCGGCAAGCAGGTCAAAGACCTGGAAGCCACCATCGCCGCCACCAAGTGCGACGGCGTCATTATCGGCACGCCAATCGATTTGCGCCGCGTCTGCAAGATCAAACAGCCGTCGACCCGCGTCGGCTACGACCTGCAGGAAATCGGCTCCCCGACGCTCTACGACATCCTTAGCGACTTCGTCTCCAAAATGAAGAAGGGGCGCAAGAAGTAAGCGATGAGCAAGAGCGCCGTTGTTGCGCTGGGTGGCAATGCCATCACGCGCAAAGAAGTCGAAGATACGATCGCCAATCAGTTCGCCAACACCCGCAATTCTTTGCACGGTGTTATTGAACTGATCCGGCGCGGCTATAATCTTGTCATTACTCACGGCAACGGCCCGCAGGTCGGCAACGCCATCCTGCGGGTCGAACTCGCGCGCGGTAAAGCGCCGATCCTGCCCCTCGGTATCTGCGTCGCCGATACCGAAGGCGGCATGGGTTACATGATCGGCCAGAGTCTCTACAACCGTCTCCATCGTGACAATCTCCGCCGCGAGGTTGTGACGATCATCACGCAGATCGAGGTCGACCGCAACGATCCGGAAATGCAGAATCCGACCAAGTACATCGGCCAGTTCTACTCTGAGCAAGAGGCGGTGCTCTTCCAGACCGAGCGCGGTTGGGCGATGAAGGAAGACTCCAATCGCGGCTGGCGCCGGGTCGTCCCCTCGCCGATTCCCCGGTCGATCATCGAAGGCCGCATTATCAAGCAACTCGTCGACGCCGGCGTCATCGTGATCGCGGCCGGCGGCGGCGGTATCCCGGTCTACTACGAGGCCGACGGTACGCTCGAAGGCGTTGACGTCGTCATCGACAAGGACCGCGCTTCCGCTTTGCTCGCCCATGAAATCGGCGCCGAGATGCTGATCATCCTCACCGGCACCGACAAGGTTGCCCTGAACTTCGGCAAACCGAATCAGCGCCTGCTCGACCGGATCACGCTTGCCGAGGCTGAACAATACCTGAAAGAAGGGCACTTT
Source organism: Candidatus Zixiibacteriota bacterium (assembly GCA_020853795.1). NCBI lineage: Bacteria > Pseudomonadati > Candidatus Zixiibacteriota > Candidatus Zixiibacteriota bacterium. The sequence goes on along the minus strand of JADYYF010000136.1, from coordinate 30,478 downwards.
CCCTCGGGGAGCATGGGTCCCAAGATCGAAGCGGCGATCGACTTCCTCAAACGTGGCGGTGCCACAGTCGTCATTAGCTCGATCGAAAAGGCTGCGGAGGCGGTGTTCGGAAATGCCGGAACTGTTATTGAGCGCGGTTAACATGGCGATCGGATTGCCGGAAGCCTTGATCGCAGATCTTACCCAGCAGGGAAGTCTCTTCGAAGTCGGCGGCACTGTGCGCGATGCTCTCCTCACCGGTCAACCTCCCTCCAAGGACTTCGACTATCTGGTCACCGGTATCCCCTACGAGCAACTCTGCCGCCTCCTCAAAAATCACGGCCGCGTCGACGTAGTGGGGAAGTCCTTTGGCGTCATCAAATTCCTGCCTCACGATTCGCCGCCGCACACTTCCGCGCCCTTCGACTTCGCCCTGCCGCGTCGCGAATATTCGACCGGCGTCGGTCATCGCGACTTCGCCGTCGAATTCGATCACGCGCTGCCCGTCGAAGCTGATCTCGTGCGCCGCGATTTCACCATCAACGCCATCGCGCGCGAAGTCACCACCGGGAAATTCGTCGATCCCCTGGACGGTCGCGGCGACCTCCAGCGCAAACTGATCCGCCACACCTCGCCCGAGTCCTTCAAGGAGGACCCGCTGCGCATGCTGCGCGCCGTCCAGTTCGCCGCGCGTTTCGAATTTGCCATCGAGCCGGAAACCTTTCAATCCATGTGCGACCAAGCGCACCTGATCACGACGATCACCCCTGAGCGCATCGCCGAAGAGCTCAACAAGCTGCTGCTCAAGGCGCGCAAACCCTCCATCGGCTTTCTGCTCATGCAAAAATCGGGATTACTTAAACTGATCCTGCCTGAATTGGAGGCCGCCGTCGGCGTTACCCAGCCCGGTCCCTATCACAAGTGGCCGGTCTTCGAACACACTCTCGCGGTAGTCGATGCCGCGCCGCTCGACCTGCAACTCCGCATGGCCGCGCTCTTGCACGACCTCGGCAAACCCGCTACCAAACGCCTGACCGACAGCGGCTCAAGCTTCTACGGCCATGACGCTCTCGGCACGCGCCTCGCGCACAGCATCCTCGAACGCCTGCGCTACTCCAACGATCTCATCGACAGCGTCTGTCGCCTCGTGGAACGCCATATGTTCACCACCGACGTCACCGACAAAGGCCTGCGGCGGCTGATTCGCAAGGCTGGTCTCGATTTGATCTTCCCGCTGCTGGAACTGCGCCGCGCCGATACCATCGGTCAGGGCATGGGGCAAACCAACGACGACGTCGACGAACTCGAACGCCGCATCCGCGCCGAACTCGACAAAAAGCCGCCCTTCGGTCTCGCCGATCTGGCTCTTGACGGCAACGACATCATGCGCGAATTCAACCTGCAACCCGGGCCCGCGGTGGGGAAGATTCTCAACCACCTGCTCGAGTACGTTCTCGACTACCCCGAACACAACGACTACCAGACTTTACTGATAGAAGCAAAACGCTATTACGCATCTCAGTCGGACAACGGCTGAAGGAGTCTTAGATGAAAATACACGAATATCAAGCCAAAGAAATCTTTGCGAAATTCGGCATCCCGGTTCCCAAGGGACGGGTCGCCACGACGCCCGAAGAGGCGCGCGCGATCGCCCAGGAATACGGGCGGCCGGTTATGGTCAAGTCACAGGTGCACGTCGGCGGCCGCGGCAAAGCCGGCGGTATTAAGTTCAGCAAGGATGCCGACGAGGCCTTCGCCAACGCTCAGGCCATCCTCGGCATGAACATCAAAGGCCTCACCGTGCGCAAAGTGCTCGTCACCGAAGCCAGCGATATCGCCCATGAAGCCTACTGCGGCATTATCGTCGATCGCGCCGCCAAGAAGGCCGTCATCATGGTCTCCGCGGAAGGCGGCATCGACATCGAAGAGGTCGCCGCCAAGACCCCCGAAAAAATCCACAAACTGCACGTCGATCCGCTGCTCGGCATCCAGTACTTCCAGGCGCGCGAATTGGCCTTCAAACTCTATTCCGATTTCCACACCGCCAACCAGGCCGCGCGAATCATCATGAAGCTGTATGACTGTTTTATCCAGAGCGACTGCACCCTCGCCGAAATCAATCCGCTGGTGACCACACCCGCCGGGGAAGTTGTTGCGCTCGATGCCAAGATCAACCTCGATGACAACGCCCTGTATCGTCACAAGGACTTCGAAGGTCTCCGCGATGTCGCCCCCAATGAAGCTTCCGAAAACGAAGCCCGCGAAATGGGGCTTTCCTTCGTCGGCCTCAGCGGCAATATCGGCTGCGTCGTCAATGGCGCCGGCCTCGCCATGGCGACCATGGATCTCGTCAAGCACTACGGCGGCGAACCGGCCAACTTCCTCGATATCGGCGGTTCCTCCAACCCCGACAAGGTCGTGACCGCGATGCGCATCATCCTTCGCGACCCCAACGTCAAGGCGATCCTTTTCAACATCTTCGGCGGCATCACCCGCTGCGACGACGTCGCCAACGGCATCGTCAAAGCCGTCTCTGAATTCAAGCCGCGCGTGCCGATCGTGGTGCGTCTCACCGGCACCAACGAAGATATCGCCCGCAAAATCCTCGCGGACTCGAAGATGATCTCCGCGGATACAATGGACGGCGTCGTCCAAAAAGCCATCGAACTGGCGCACGTCGCCTAAGGAAGGACCAGACCATGGGAATTTTTGTCGATAAACGCAGCAAGATCATCGTTCAGGGAATCACCGGCCGCGACGGCTCATTCCATGCGCGACAGATGAAAGAATACGGCTCCAACGTCGTCGCCGGCGTTACCCCCGGCAAGGGCGGCACCGGCTTCGAAGGCATCCCGATCTTCAATACGGTTGCCGAAGCCGTCGCCAAGACCGGCGCCAACACCTCCGTGATCTACGTCCCGGCGCAGTTCGCCGTCGACGCCATCTACGAGGCCGCCGACGCCGGCATCGAAGTGATCGTGTGCATCTCCGAAGGCGTCCCCGCCGTCGATATGCTCAAGGCCTACAACTACCTGAAGACCAAAGGTACCCGCCTGATCGGCCCGAACTGCCCCGGTATCATCACTCCCGGCGTCACCAAGGTCGGCATCATGCCGGGTCACATCCACCGCAAGGGCAACGTCGGTCTCGTCTCGCGCTCCGGCACCCTCACCTACGAAATCGTCTACAACCTGACCATGCGTAAAATCGGCCAGTCCAGTTGCATCGGCATCGGTGGTGACCCGATCATCGGCACCAACTTCATCGACTGCCTCGCCGCGTTCCAGGCCGATCCGCAAACGCAGGCGATTGTGCTCGTCGGCGAAATCGGCGGCACCGACGAAGAGGAAGCCGCCAAGTTCATCAAGAAGTACGTGACCAAGCCGGTCGTCGCTTTCATCGCCGGCCTCACCGCTCCCGCCGACAAACGCATGGGCCATGCCGGCGCCATCATCTCCGGTGGCAAGGGCACCGCGGTGGAGAAGATCGCCGCCTTCCAGGCGGTCGGTGTGCCGGTCGCCAAGACCCCATCACAGGTGGCCGAACTGATCGAGAAGAAACTGGCTGGGTTGTCGGCCAAGCCGAAAGCCGCCGCTAAACCCGCCGCCAAGAAAGCGGCGCCGACATCCGCGGCGAAGAAGACGGCCAAACCGGCCAGGAAATCCGCCGCCAAAAAGGCCGCCGTCAAGAAAGTCAAAGCGGCCGCGCCGAAAGTCAAATTGGCCAAAGCGGCGAAAAGTAAGAACAACAAGGCCAAGACGAAGAAGAGATAACTTGCCCCGTAAGCAAGGTTAGGAGTAGTAAGCCATGGCTGACATGAGCGGCGGCACCGGTCCCACCGCGACCGAATCGACATCCCCGGACGGTCGGATGCCGCTTACCATTTACATGCACTGGTGCAAGGCCTGCGGCATTTGCATCAGCTTCTGTCCGCACCAGGTATTTACCACCGACCGCGACGGCAAACCGATCATCACCTATCCGGACAAATGCACCCAGTGCGCCATTTGCTGGCTGCATTGTCCCGATCTGGCGATTGTATCGAATGTGAAGTAGGAGAAGGATACAATGGCTGAAGTTAGATTGCTGCAAGGCAACGAAGCCGTCGTCGAAGGCGCTTTGATCGGAGGGCTGACCTTTTTCGCCGGCTACCCGATCACGCCGTCAACCGAAGTCGCCGAAGGACTCGCGCGCCGGTTGCCCAAAGTCGGCGGGAAATTTATCCAAATGGAGGACGAAATCGCCTCCATGGCCGCGATCATCGGCGCCTCCTGCGCCGGCGCCAAAACCATGACGGCCACCTCGGGCCCGGGATTCTCCCTCATGCAGGAAAATCTCGGCTATGCGTACATCGCCGAGGTGCCCTGCGTCGTCGTCAACGTCCAGCGCGGCGGCCCCTCCACCGGTCTGCCCACCAAGGTCTCGCAGGCCGACACGATGCAGGCCCGCTGGGGCACCCATGGCGACTACGTTGCGATTGCCGTTGCGCCGCAGTCGGTCGAGGAGACCATCCGCCTCACCGTTCGCGCCATGAACCTGGCTGAGGACTACCGCACGCCGGTGATTTTGCTGCTCGATGAAGTCCTCGGGCACATGCGCGAGAAGGTCGTCATGCCGGACCCGGGCGCGATCAAAATCATCGACCGCGTCAAACCGACCGTCCCGGCCAACTGGTATAAACCATTTGAGATCACCCCGAGCTTCAAGTCGCCCATGGCTGCTTTCGGAGAAGGCTACCGCTTCCACGTCACGGGCCTGACGCACAACGAAGAGGGATTTCCGATCTCCGATCCCAAGCGCACTTTCGATAAGCTGAACAAGCTGCACAACAAGATCATGCGCTATGTTGACGAAATCTGCGAAATTGAAACCGACGGCATGGCCGATGCCCACGTCGCCGTCGTTGCCTACGGTAGCGTCGCTCGTGCTGCCAAGCAAGCGGTAATGATGGCGCGCCATCGGCGCATGAAAGTCGGGCAGGTGCGGCCGATTACCATCTGGCCCACCAATGAGAAGAAGTACCACGAGATCTTTGGCTCCAAGAGCCTCGAGGTGATCATCGTTGCGGAACTCAACCAGGGTCAGTACGTGACCGAAATCGAGCGCGTCGCTCCCAAGCACGTTAAGGTCGTCAGCCTGGCGCGGTTCGACTCCGAATTGATTACTCCCGACCAGATCCTTGAAAAGATCAAGGAGGTGAGGTAAGATGTTACAGAAATCTGATGTCGTTCATCAATACTTGCGGCCGAAAAAGGCCTTCCCCAACGTCTGGTGCCCCGGCTGCGGCATCGGCATCGTCATGGGCTGCCTCGTCCGCGCGATCGATACACTGCAGTTGAATCGTGATGATGTCTGCCTGGTGTCGGGCATCGGCTGCTCGTCGCGCATGCCTGCCTATCTCGATTTCAATACGCTGCACACCACGCACGGCCGCGCCCTCGCCTTTGCGACCGGTGTCAAATTGGCCAAACCGCACATGAAGGTGATCGTTATTACCGGCGACGGCGACGCCCTCGCTATTGGTGGCAATCACTTCATTCATTCGGCCCGCCGCAACATCGACATCACCACGATCGTCATCAACAACATGATCTACGGCATGACCGGCGGCCAATTCTCGCCGACCACGCCCGCCGATTCCTATGCCACGACCTCGCCCTATGGCAACAAAGAGAACAACTTCGATATCCCCAAGCTGGCCATGGGCGCCGGCGCAACCTACGTCGCTCGCGGCACCGTCTACCATGTCAACCAGCTCGACGAACTCATCGAGCAGGCCATCGCCAAGCGCGGCTTCTCGGTCGTCGAAGCTTTCTCCAATTGCCACACCTACTACGGCCGTCTCAACCGTGCCGGCGACGCGGTCAAGATGATCGAGGACATGAAGAAGAATGTTATTCCCCTCAAGGCTGCGGCCAAATTGCCGCCGGAGAAACTTGAAGGCAAGATGCTGACCGGAGTCTTTCTGGACCTGGAAAAACCGGAATACTGCGATCGTTACCAGGAACTCATCGACAGCCTGAAAGGGAAATAGCCATGCCGACCAAATCGAAAGCCAAAGCCCCGCGCGAACAGGCCGAACCGACTCTGAACCTCGATCGCTACGAAATCCGCCTCTCCGGTTCCGGCGGTCAGGGGCTGGTCCTCGCCGGAGTGATTCTGGCCGAAGCCGTCTCCACGCTCGACGGCAAGAACGTCGTGCAGACGCAAAGCTACGGGCCGGAAGCCCGCGGCGGCGCCTCCCGCACCGATCTCGTCATCTCCGCCGGGGAAATCTACTACCCCAAACCGATGGCGCTGGACCTCCTGCTGGCGATGACTCAGGAATCGTGCGACCTCTACCACAACTACATCAAAGACAACGGCGTCATGATCGTCGACAACCATCTGGTCTCGCAGACCCCGTTTGCGCGCACGATCGGGATTCCGTTTAGCCAGCTTGCGCGCCACGAAATCGGCGTGCCGATGGTCGCCAACGTCATCTCCCTCGGTGCCATCTGCGCCGTCACCGGTATCGTCAGTGTCGAGTCGCTGACCCAGATTGTCAAGAAACGCGCCCCGCGCGGTACCGAAGAGAAAAACCTGGCCGCCCTCGAACTCGGCCTCAAAGTTGGAAAAGAAGCGAAGAAGGGTTTATAAGCGTGAAACAACGTACTTTGATGATGATCAAACCGGATGCCGTCGAACGCCGCCTCGCGGGCAAAATCCTCGAACGCGTCGAGGCCTCCGGCTTCAAAATCATCGCCTTGAAAATGGTGCACCTGACGCCCGAGCGCGCCCGCGAGTTTTACAAAGTCCATGAAGGTAAACCGTTCCTCGACGAACTCGTCGCCTTCATGTGCTCGTCGCCGATCGTCGCCGCTGCCCTCGAACGCGACAACGCCGTCGCGGCCTTCCGCGAATTGATCGGCGCCACCGATCCCGCGAAAGCTGCCTGCGGCACGATCCGGCAAAACTTCGCGATCGACGTCGGCAAGAACTCGGTGCACGGCTCCGACAGCCCGGAGAACGCTGAAATCGAAATCCACTTCCATTTCGGGAAAGTCTGAACGCTGCGTCGGCGCAATCCCTGCGGCCTTGCCGCCGCAGGGATTGCGACATATCTGCCAAGCCGCTATGAATCTGACCGCGTGGTATAACGGGCACAATATCGATATAACCATCCCCGATGGCACCGCCGTCGATCTCTTCGATCTGCCCGGCCGCCGCCTGAAGGAGCTTCCGGCCAATCACTGGCTCAACCGCGGCCCGGTTCCCGATGACCTCGACGACTTCCTCGAGCGCGCACAGGAATTGCTCGTTGTGGTCAACGACGCGTTCCGCCCCACACCCACCGCGCGAATCCTGGCGGCCCTCCAGGACGCCCTCCGTCCCCGGCGGACACGCTTCCTGATCTCGACCGGCTTGCATCCGGCCGCGACCCCCGCCGAGTTGCGTCAGATCTTTGGCAGCTTCTGGCCTTCGATCGCCGACGGCGTCGAATCCCACAATGCCTGCGCCGCTGAGACTCTCGTCGATTTCCAGACCGGCGATGCCTGCTGCCGCCTGAATCACCGCCTGCGCGAGTGCGATGCCATCCTCACTATCGGCTCGGTCGAACCGCATTACTTCGCCGGCTTTACCGGCGGTCGCAAGATTATCCTGCCCGGCTGTGCTTCCTTTGCCGATATCGAGCAAAACCACGCCGCCGCCGTCTCGGTCGAGAGTCGTCCCCTGCGTCGCCAGGGAAATCCAGTCTGGGAAGACATTCATCACCGCACCCATGTGCTCGATCACGTTCCGCGCGCCTCAATTCAGGTTGTCTGCGATCACCATGGGCACATCTTCTTCGCCGCTGCCGGCGACGCCGATCAATCCTACGATCACGCTTGCGCCTTCGTGACCGAGAACTTCGCTCACGGAGTCTCAGACCCGTACGACGTCGTAATCTCTGTCGTCTATCCGCCCCTTGATCGCAATCTCTACCAGTTGCAGAAATCCTACGAGAATGTCGCCACCGCGGTCCGCGACGGCGGCGCCATCCTGCTACTCTCCGGTTGTCCCGACGGCGTCGGCGACGACCGCTTCCTCAAACTCGCCGAGCAGATCGCGGGCGACGAGACGCCCCCGGCCGCTACCGGCGAGCGGGCCTTGATGGGAATTCACAAAGTCCGGCGCACAATCCGGCTTGCCAAACGCGTCGATCTTGTGCTATGCTCAGGTCTGGAACCGGGGCTGCTGCGGGCGCTGCCAATCGCGGCGCGCAGCGATGTCCATAGGACAATAACTGAGTTGATTAACAAATATGGGAAACATTGTCGGATCGCCGTCGTGCTTGACGCCGCCTCGCAGGTCTTATACCGCCGGGCGGCATGAAGAACGACCCGACCGCACGGGAGGAGTTCATGCGTAAGAAAGTATCAGTCATTGGAGCGGGCAACGTCGGCGCCGCCGTCGCGCAATATCTGGCCGAAGATAACGTCTGCGACATCATGCTCTTCGATGTCGTCGAAGGACTGCCGCAGGGCAAGGCGCTCGACCTCATGCAGGCCGGCCCCGTCCGTGGCTACGACGTCAATATCACCGGTACCAACGATTTCTCGCTGCTCAAAGGCTCGGATATCGTCGTCCACACCGCCGGTCTGGCGCGCAAACCCGGCATGTCGCGGGAGGACCTGCTTAAGGCCAATGCCGAAATCGTCGGCAACGTCGCCAAATCCGTCAAGCAGTACGCCGATCAGGCTGTGATCATCATGGTCGCCAATCCGCTCGACCTCATGACGTTCCACGCCTTTAAGGTCACTGGCTTCCCGCCCAACCGCGTCTTTGGTCAGGCCGGAATTCTCGACTCGATTCGCTTCCGCACCTTTGTCGGTATGGAACTTAACGTCGCTCAGACCGAAACCGAGGCCATGGTTCTCGGCGGCCACGGCGACACCATGGTGCCGCTGCCGCGCTACACCACCGTCGCCGGCGTCCCGATCACCGAACTGATGGCCGCCGATCGCATCGAAGCTCTCAGCAAGCGCACCATCGATGGCGGCGCCGAAATCGTCAAGCTGCTCAAGACCGGCTCGGCGTACTACGCCCCCGCGGCGGCATCGGTCGAAATGGTCAAGGCCGTCCTCAACGACACCAAGAAGGTGTTCCCGTGCTCGGCCCACCTGACCGGACAGTACGGCATCAAGGACATCTACATCGGCGTGCCGGTCGTGCTCGGCAGTGGCGGCGTTGAAAAGATCTACGAACTAAAACTTGAGGCTGCCGAATTGGCCGCGCTGCAGAAATCTGCCGCGACCTACAAGGAGCACCTCAAGGACCTCGGCTACTGATTCGATTCTAAGAAACCCATTCACACAGCAGGCTCTGTCTCCCGACAGAGCCTGCAGTACAATGGGGAGGTCTGCTCACCAAGCTCGTTGGTGCGACCTCATCCTGACCTGTGCTGCGTGGAATCTGAAAACGTCACCGCTTCCTTCGGCTACGCCGATAGAAAGGGAAATCGCTTCGACCTCCAATTACTTTGCCCCACCGATAGTTGCCGCCTTCGTGCACCGAGTAGTGGCAGGAGTCGCAAATCACGACACAGTTTTCGACCATGTTGGACCCGCCGAGTTTTACATGGCGAACGTGATGCGCCTGTGAGCCCTCTCCGAACTTATGAGTTACTCGGCCGCCTTTGCCGAGCAGAGAAATCTGCGTCCCGCATAAGGCACACTTCCATCCCTGACGCGACAACGCCATCAACTTCGTTCCGCGCGAGAACCGCTCGCCTCGAGCCATGAGTCTGCCTCCTCTTGATAGCTATGGTCGGTGTATTCCGACTGTCTTTAATCTTTTTTCAATATACCGCACCTGTCGTTGAAAGGCAATCATATCCGTTGCCTCAACTCCATTTGCGCGTCTCCCCTGGAGGTCCGCGGCTCAGTTCGTAGGTCACTTCGTAGGTCAGGATCCCTGCGATCCTGCCGCCACAAACATCCGTGGGTCCGACTTCAGTCGGACTCAACCCGTTGCGCCAGGTCCTCCCGCGAAGCGCTCTCGCCCGGTGCCCCCCGCTTGCGGTGGGTCCGCCGAACCCTTCTGACGAACGTGGGCTCGCGGTATGTTTGCTCGTGCCCCACAAATCTATGTAGGTCAGGATCCCTGCGATCCTGACGCCACATTCCGACGCCACATGCTTATGTAGTTCCGACTTCAGTCGGACAAGACTCGCGCTGGACCCCCACCTGACTCCACAGATCTCTGTGGGTCCGACTTCAGTCGGACTCTCCCCCCTCGACAAGCCCGCCTCCGCCATAACCTCAACATGGACATTTGCGTCCCTGGGCCGTCCCCGCTTCCATTTTTACCTTGACACTTGTGCCCCTCGCGCCTAACTTGCCTCAAATTTGTTAACCCTTTCCGACGGCGTTTTCGTTGAACAAAGTGCGTCTTCAAACGTCCTGATCTCGGGCGTAACTTGATTCAACTCTGACTCCGAACCCGTCGCTCCTGTCAGGAGGAGAGTGCGCGACTTGATAGTGTTCTTTCGATGTCTGCTCGCCGGCATTCTCTTCTTTAGCCTGCCCGTAGTCGCCCAAACCGACTCCGCTGCCGTCGCTCCCGACACTGCGGCGATTCAACAGCCAGTACCCGCGCCGCCCGTCAACGTCATCGTCACCGACACTCCCAACGACAACGGCCGCAGCCTTGAAATCCGTTGGGACCTCTCGCCCGATGACCAGGCGCTTGTCACCAAGTACCAGGTTCTGCGCTCGTCTTCGCAAAGTGGACCGTTCCAGGTCGTCGGCGAAACCACGAAAGGGCAGAACACCTTCATCAACGGCGACCTCAGCGACTCGGTGGATTATTTCTATCGCGTCGCCGCCGTCCGTGCGCCCGCCGGTGTCATGGCGACGATGGCCGAGTCGCCCGTCTTTGGACCGATCGTGCCGGTTGCGCAATGGTTTAATATGAATCGCATCTGGATCTTCATCTGGACGCTCGTCATCTGCGGCGCCATCCTCCTGTATATCCGTGCCGCCCGCTCCGGCAAAGAGCTTTACGTCCGCAAAATCGCCGGCATCGACGCCGTCGAGGAAGCTATTGGTCGCGCTACCGAAATGGGCCGCAAGGTCATGTACATCCCGGGCATTCAGGATATGGATGACGTCCAGACGATCGCCGGCGTCACGATCCTTGGTCGCGTTGCCCGTATCACTGCGGAAAATGATACCAAGCTCGATGTGCCGGTCAGCAAATCGCTCGTCATGGTGGTCGCGCGGGAGGCAGTGCGTGAGGCCTATCAGAAGGCCGGTCGTCCCGATGCTTTCCATGATGACATGGTCCATTACGTTACCGACGACCAGTTCGGCTATGCCGCCGCCATTGACGGCATGGTCGTACGCGACAAACCGGCCACGATGTTCTATATGGGTTGCTTCTTTGCCGAGTCGCTGATCCTGGCCGAAACCGGCAACGCCGCCGGCGCCATCCAGATCGCCGGCACTGGCCAACCCTCCCAGTTGCCGTTCTTTGTCGCCTCCTGCGACTATACTCTGATTGGTGAAGAATTGTTCGCCGCCAGCGCCTACCTCTCGCGGGAACCGAAATTGCTCGGCTCCCTCAAGGGGCAGGACTTCGCCAAGGCGGCCTTCTTGTTGGCCATACTGGTGGGTATTGTCGCTGTCCTCATCGGCTGGACCGGATTCTTGAAAATTCTCGAAGTAGGATAGACCGAAAAAGGAATGAAACGCGAAGTCCCCATAATCATCACGCTCGTCGTCGGTATTGTCTTTATTCTTTCCTATTTCATCCCGCACGCTCCCTTTGGCGAACTGGAGACCTTCTACAATGAATGGTTCTCCATCGTCGCCTCCTTCGCCATCTGGCTCGGCGCTCTTAACCTGATGAAGCTCTCCTTCATCCGCATCTCGCGCAAACAGCACGATTGGCAGCTCTCGTGGGTCATTGTCATCTGCTTCCTCGTCATCGTCGCCGTCGGCTTCTACGACGGCTACGCCGGCTTGAGCAACAACCCGCAGACTTCGTTCCGCGATCCCGGCACGAATTTCGACTGGCTTTATACATATATCTACACGCCGCTGTCCTCGACCATGTTCGCCATTCTCGCCTTCTTCGTGGCTTCCGCGTCTTATCGCGCCTTCCGCGCGCGCAACACCGCGGCTACCTTGCTGCTCCTGGCGGGCTTTTTGGTCATGCTCGGCCGTGTGCCGCTCGGCGATATCCTGACCAGCTACCTGCCCGAGGGTTGGCGCGCCTCCGATTGGGCCAGTTGGATCATGAACTTTCCCCATACCGCGGGTCAGCGCGCGATCAAGATCGGCGTGGCGCTGGGAATCGTCTCAACCTCGCTGCGCATCATCCTCGGCATTGAAAGGTCGCATCTGGAAGGATAGTCGATGTTGAAGAAATACGGGTTTGCCATCGTTATGTTTCTGATCTGCCTGGTCGCCCTGGTCCGTACCTTCATGGCGGAGCCCGATCCACTCGCCTTTTCGCCGGTCGTCTCCTATATCGTCATCGGCCTGTTGGCGCTGGCAATGATCGCCGTGCTGATTCTGACCATCAAAGGCATCTTCGTCGAACGCCGCTGGGTCTTCCTCTTCGTCGGCGTCGCGCTGGTGCTCCCGTATTTCATGAGCATCACCCTCAAGACCAAAGTCTCGCCGGAAGTGCAAGGGCTGTTTAACGGCGTTAATGCGCTTCCGCCCGGCTCCAAGGTCCTCGTCGCTTTCGACTACGACCCGCCCTCGGCGCCGGAACTCCAGCCGATGGCCGACGCGTTCATGGCATTCGCCTTCAAACGCGACCTCAAACTGATCATCATCGGCCTCTGGCCGCAGGGTCCGCAACAGGCGAATCTCTCAATTACCCGCGCCATGGCGGAGCCCGAAGTTGCCGCCAAGAACCTCAGGTATGGCACCGACTATGTCAACCTCGGCTTCCAGTCCGGCAACGAGTTCGTCATCCAGAGTATGGGCACCAGTTTCCGGTCGATGTTCCCGCGCGATATCTACAACACACCCTATGACGAAATCCCCTTGCTGCGCGGCGTCGAGAATTTCTCTAATGTCGACTTCGTCGTGAACTGGTCCTCCGGTTATCCCGGCACCAAGGAATGGGTGCAGATCGCCGTCGACCGCTTCCGCGTCAAAGTCGGCGCCGGCAATACCGCCGTTCAGGCGCCCGAAATGTATCCCTATCTCAACGCCGGACAACTTACCGGCCTCGCCGGCGGCATGACCGGCGCCGCCGAATTCGAAATGGCCACCAACGAATATGGCCGCGCCACCGTGGCCCTGCTCTCCCAGTTGTTCTCGCATGCCGTCGTCATCGCCTTCATCATCATCGGCAACGTCGCACTCTTCCTCGGCAAGGAGAAGAAGACGAGGTAAGCATGGAACACACGACGATGGAAATCCTCGGCATCTGGATCGGCGCGCTGCTCACCCTCGGCATCCTGTCCTTCCTCTACAAAGACAATATTCTCTACAAGATCGCCGAGGCGGTGTTCGTCGGCATCTCCGCCGGCTATTGGTTCATCACCTATTTCTGGGATAACCTCTACCGCAAAGCCTTCATCGGCATCTTCCACGAAGGCAACTACTGGCTCTTCGTCGGCGTCATCCTCGGCGTTCTCATGCTCTTGCGGCTTTTCAACAAGGTCGGCTGGATCTCCCGCTGGCCCATCGCCTTCATCGTCGGCGCCACCGCCGGCCTCAAGCTGATGGTTTATCTCGTCACCGACGCCCTCGCCCAGGTCCACGCCACCGTCAACAACCTGGTCGGCATCTCCGGCTTTGGCGCGATCTTCGGTGCGATCGTCGTCGCCGCCGGCACCTTCGCCGCGCTGATCTATTTCTTCTTCTCGAAGGAACATCGCGGTGCCTTCGGCGCCGCCGCCAAACTCGGCACCTGGATTCTCATGATCACCTTCGGCGCCTCCTTCGGCTACACCGTCATGAGCCGTATGTCCCTGCTCATCGGCCGCGTCGATTTCCTGCTCACCGACTGGCTCAGGCTCATCCGCTAAACATCCATGCTGGTGCGGCAGACTTTCTCAAGCCTGTATCGTGTTCGCACCGTCGTCATCTTCTTTGCCGGCTTGTTGTTAGTCGCCTCGGCCCTCGCCGCGCAGCAATTACCGCCGGCTGACTCCTCCACGGCACCACCGCAACTCAATCTGCCGCCGCTTGAAATCACCGTCGCTGACGTCCCCGACGACCACGGCGGCCAACTGCGCATCACCTGGACCGACCCCGGTTACGAAAACCTGCCCGGTTTCGAAGGCTTTCAGGTCACGCGGCACGAAGTCCGCTCCGATTCGATTTCGGTCATCGGCACGGCTCCCTTCGGCGCGCGCGAATTGACGGACGACAACGCCGTCGGTGAAACGGAGTTTGTCTATCGCGTCGCCGCCATCGTCAACGGCGTCGCCTATCCTTCCGTCGAGTCGCCGCCCGCCTGGCCGACCGTGCAATGGTTCAACTGGTCGAAAATCTCCGTCGTCGTCATCGGCCTGATCGTCTGCGGCGCGGTGATCCTCTTTATTGAAACCGCCAAACGCGGCAAGAAGCTCTTCCTGCGCCGCATCGCCGGCCTGGAGGCTATCGACGAGGCCGTCGGCCGTGCCACCGAGATGGGCCGTCCCGTGCTCTTCGTCGCCGGCACGCAGGACATGGATGACGTCCAGACCCTCGCCGGCTTGACTATCCTTGGCCGCGTCGCCCGCACCATCGCGCAGTATGATTCCCAGATCAACATGCCGTGCCGCGCCTCGCTGGTCATGACCGCCGGCCGCGAAATCATCAAGGAAGCCTATTCCACCGCCGGTCGTCCCGACGCCTACTCCGACGACATGGTCCACTACACCACCGACGAGCAGTTCGGCTATGTCGCCGCCGTCAACGGCATCATGGTGCGCCAAAAACCGGCCACCTGTTTCTATCTCGGCGCCTTCTTCGCCGAGTCGCTGATTCTCGCCGAGACCGGCAACTCGATCGAGGCGATCCAGATCGCCGGTACTGCCATGCCCGCGCAGCTGCCCTTCTTCGTCGCCGCTTGCGATTACACCTTGATCGGTGAGGAACTCTTCGCGGCCTCGGCCTATCTCTCCGAGGAACCCAAGCAGCTCGGCTCATTGAAAGGGCAGGATGTCGGCAAGGCGATCGCCCTCGCTGCGATCTTCGTCGGCGTTGTTGCCGCCACGATCGGACAGGCCTGGGATATCGGATTTATGAAGTCACTTGAGGAACTGCTGCATCGAATGTTCTCGATCAGCTGATGCGCTTATGAAACGTCAGATTCCGCTGCTCATCATCGTCGTCGTCGGCTGGGTGCTGATGTTCTCCGTCTTCATCCCGCCGATGGAGAGCTGGGGCGAAGAGGCCTCGCTCTTCTTCGACATCATCGCGGTCTTCGCCTTCTTCCTCGGCGGCGGCAATCTCCTGCGCGTCCACTTCACCAAGGTCTCCCGCAAGTCGGCCAACTGGGGCTACTCCGTCGTCACCTTGGTCGGCTTCCTGGCGATGCTCTACGTCGGCCTCTTCAAAATCGGCAACACCGGCGGCATCGGCGCGCCGCTCGACGCCACCGGTTCCTGGTTCCAACTCCTCTTCAAGTACGTCATGTCGCCGCTCCAGTCGACCATGTACTCGCTGCTGGCGTTCTTCGTGGCCTCGGCGTCATACCGCGCCTTTCGTGCCAAGAACACCGAGGCTACCATCTTGCTGATCGCCGCCTTCGTCATCCTGCTCGGTCGCACGCCGCTCGGCACCATCCTGACCGCCTGGGTGCCCGACTCCTTCTCGATCGCGCAGATCCCGAACCTCGCCATCTGGATTATGAATTCGCCCAACCTCGCTGGTCAACGCGCCATCATGATCGGCATTGCGCTCGGCGTCGTCTCGATGTCGCTGCGCCTCCTGTTGGGCATCGAACGCAGCTACCTGGGATCGGACAACTGATATGGGTTTTGTGATTTCAGCGATCGTCATCGGCGGCGGCCTCCTCTGGATCCTGATCCGCTCCCTGCAAGGGAAGGACGTTGACCGTCGCGTCGTCTTCACCTTCATCGGCATCACCGTTTGCCTGGCTGTCTTGTTCCAGTTGAAGTTCGGTGAGTCGGCAACGCCGATCGTCAAAGCCGCGTTCGACAAGATCGAACAACTTCCCGCCGGCTCCAAGATCGTCATCTCCTACGACTTCGACCCCGCGATGGCGCCGGAAGTCCACCCCATGGCCAACGCTTTCGTCCGCCACGCCCTCGCCAAGAAACACAAAATCTATTTCTTCTCTCTTTGGGCGACCGGGCAATCACTCCTCGAAGTCACCGTGCAGGACATCCTCAAGAAAGAGTTTCCCGATGCCCGCTACGGCATCGACTACTGCAACATGGGCTACAAGGCCGGCAACGAGGGCGTCCTTAACGTCGTGATCACCGATATTCGCAAAATGTACCCCGGGGATGTCAACGGCACTCCGCTCGATTCGCTCCCGATGATGGCCGATGTCAAATCGCTCAAGGATATGGATCTGCTGATCTCGATCGGCGGCGGCAAACCCGGCGTCAAAGAATGGGTGCTGTTCGCCGGCGACCGCGGTGGTATCCCCACCGCCGGCGGCGCCGCTGCGGTCTCCACGCCACTGCTCTATCCTTACTACCCGAGGCAGCTGGTGGGTCTGCTGGGAGGAACCAAGGGCGCGGCCGAGTATGAATCCGAACTGATCAAGCGCTACCCGCAGTTTGCCAATATCGACACACCCGCGCTCCAGATGATGGGACCGCAGACGATGGCCCACGTCGTCATTGTCGCGTTTATCATCATCGGCAACGTTTCCTACTTCCGCTCGCGGCGAAAGAAGGTGACGAATGGCTAACTCCACCAGGTGGGTGCGCATTATCATGGCCGGTGCCGCCGTGCTGTTCATCATTAGCTGGCTGCTCAAGTCGCAATCCGGCCTTGCTGCTGCCGAAGACCACGCCGTTCGCGATGCCTTCCTGCTGACCCTGGCGGCGTTCCTGACTTTGTCGATCTACTCGTTCCTCTATGGCGATAATCCGTTTTATCGTTTCGCCGAACACCTCTTCGTCGGCATCTCCGCCGCCTACTGGATGTGCCAGGGATTCTGGAGCACCATCGTCGGTAACTTCATTCCGCGCACGTTGCCGAGTTTCGCCGAGTATTTCCAGGTTCCATACAAAGGCTTCTCCTGGCATTACTTGATTCCCGTTGCGCTCGGCATCATCTTGCTGATGCGTCTCGTCCCGAAGTTGAGCTGGATCTCGCGCTGGCCGCTGGCCTTCATCATCGGCACCACCGCCGGCCTGAATCTGCCGCGTTACCTGCAGTCCGATTTCATCCAGCAGATGAACAACACCTTTATCTCCATCCTGCCCGACTGGCAGGGAATCGGCCCCTTCTTCAGCACGCTCTCACTTTCCGCCGAAGGACAATTGGCTATGATCGCGACCAATCTGGTCATTTTCGTCGGCGTTATCTGCGGTCTGATTTATTTCTTCTTCTCCAAAGAACACAAGGGCGCCTTCGGTGTCGCCTCCCGGATCGGCATCTGGGTACTCATGGTTACCTTCGGCGCATCGTTCGGCTACACCGTCATGGGCCGTATCTCGCTGCTCGTCGGCAGAATTACCTTCCTCTTCCACGACTGGTTGAATATATTGTGACAAATCATTCCTTTTTGTGATATGAGGTGGATGTGGTACGTACGATTTATCTGATTGCGGCAATTGCGATGCTGCTTCTGCCCGCTATCGTGCTGGCGCAGAGCGACACCGCAATTGTGCAAACTCCGGCGGCGATTGCCGCCCCTGACCCTCCGGCACCGCCGACGAATGTCGTGGTCGCCGATAATCCCAATGACAACGGCCATTCGCTCCGCGTCCAATGGACACCCTCCGCTGACGACAGCACCGGCCGGGCCATCGTCATGGGCTACCGAATCTATCGGGCTACGTCGCCCGATGCCCCCGACTCGCTTTGGGTGGAACGGGGCTCTGTCGCCCGCGGCACCCATGCCTACGTCGACCGCGGCTCCCGCGATCCCGCGTCGGCTGCCTTCATTCCTAAGGCGACGGATTTGTACTACCGCGTTGATGCCGTCAGCGCCGATGCCGCCGGTCGCTCCGCTGTCGCCGTCGGTCAGGCGCACGACAACTGGTTCAACACCAAACGCGTTATCGTCCTGATCTTCGTGATCATTTTCGTTTTGCTCACCATCGCCTTCATCAACGCCGCCAAGTCGGGCCGCACCCTCTATGTCCGGCCTCTCGCCGGCATCGACGCCGTCGACGAAGCCATTGGCCGCGCCACTGAAATGGGCCGTCCGATTCTCTACGTCCTCGGTCTCGGCACCGCCTCCGACATCGCGACCATCGCCTCCTTCTCCGTGCTCGGCCGCGTTGCCAAGAAGGTCGCCGAGTATCAGACACCGATCCTCGTGCCGTGCTACGACCCGATCGTACTGACCGTCGCGGAAGAAACGGTCAAGACCGGTTACTCCGATGCCGGCCGTCCCGACGACTTCAAGCCCGACTCCGTCTACTTCGTGACCCAGTCGCAGTTTGCTTATGTCGCCGCGGTCAACGGCACTATGCTCCGCGAGCGTCCGGCCACCAACGTCTACCTCGGCAAATTCTACGCCGAGTCGCTGCTGCTAGCCGAAACCGGCGCGGTTGCCGGATCGATCCAAATCGCCGGCACCGACGAAATCGCCCAGCTGCCCTTCTTTGTCGTGGCTTGCGACTACACGCTTATCGGCGAGGAACTCTATGCCGCCAGCGTGTATCTCAATCGCGAACCGATCCTCATGGGTACCCTCAAGGCGCAGGACTGGGCCAAGGGCGTTGTCATTCTCACCATCTTAATCGGACTGGCGATTCGCGCGGCCTCCTCCAAGGAGTTCATGGCGATTCTGTTCCAGGTCGAGTCATAGGAGGAGGACGGTCGTATGAAACGTCAATTACCGCTGTTAGTCGTCTTCCTCGCCGGCGTCTTTATGGTGATCCAGTACTTCGTCCCGGCGGAATTCTCCGAGAAAGCCTATGAATTCCTCATTGACTGGACCATCATCATCGGCATCTTCGCTCTCGCCCTCGGTATCTGGTCGCTGATCCGCGTCAGCTACCACAAGATCAAGACGAAGCAGGAAGGCTATTTCTACTCGTATGTCGCTCTCGCCGGCTTGTTCGGCATGATCCTCTTCGGCTTCACCTTCATGGGCGGCCTCGAGAGCTACATGTTTACGCACTTTTTCGATCACATCATGATTCCGATCCAGTCGACGATGTTCTCGCTGCTGGCGTTCTTCATCGCGTCCGCCGCCTACCGCGCCTTCCGCGCCCGCTCGGTGCTCTCGAGCGTGCTGCTGATCGCCGCCTTCATCCTGATGGCCCGCGTCATCCCGATGGGACCGCTTTCGGACGCCGTCACCGTCGTTTCCAATTGGATCCTGCTCGTTCCCAACCTCGCCGCCAAACGCGCCATCTGGATCGGCGTCGGGCTGGGCATCGTCGCGACCGCTCTCAAAGTCGTGCTGGGCATCGAACGTTCGTACCTGGGAAGGGATTAGGAGGGTCCAACGATGACTAATGAAACCGACAAGAAGTTGACCTTCAACGAACGCCTGATGAGCATCGACCGGCGCTGGGTCTTCCTCGTGCTGGCGATCTTCGTGGTCGTCCCGCTCATCCTCGGCTTCTCCGTCAAGCCCGTCGTCTCTGACGAAGTGCGCGCAATTTATGATTTCGTCGAAAACCTCGAGCCGGGACAAAACCTGCTCGTGGCGATCGACTACGATCCCAACGCCCTCGCCGAACTCCACCCGATGGCCTTCGCCATCATGGAGCAGGCGCTGGCCAAACGCCTTAAACTGGTCACCCTGACGCTGTCACAGAACGGCGCTGGTATGGCCGAACAGGCGGTCAAAGCTGTGGTGGATTCCGTGAAAATGTACCATGGCTACACCCCCGAGTACGGCAAGGATTACGTCTTCCTCGGCTATCGACCGTACTTTGCGCTCGTCATCCTCGGTATGGGACAGAACTTCCGTATCCCCTTCCCGAAGGATTACTACTCCACTCCGCTCGACTCCATGCCGATTATGGCCAAGATCCAGAACTACGACCAGATCGCCGGTGTCATCGACATCACCGGCTCCAATGTCGCCGATGCCTGGATCGCCTACGGTAATGGCCGCTACGGCGTCAAAGTCGCTCTCGGCCTCACCGGCGTTTCCGCCTCTGACTACTATCCCTTCTACCAGTCCAAGCAGATCATCGGTCTGATGGGCGGTATGAAAGGCGCGGCGGAATACGAGTTCCTCTGCAAGAACCCCGGTCCGGCGACCGAGGCGATGGGCGTCCAAACCTTCGCCCATATCGTCATCATCGGCTTCATCGTGATCGGCAACATCGGCTACTTCCTCGATAAACGCGAGAAGGCCAAGAGAAAGAAGGAGATGTAGGATGGAACAGGCCCTGAACTGGGAAACCTTCTGGTGGACCACCCTCGGCGTCTTCTTGACGCTGTCGACCTTCTCGTTCTTGTACAAGGATAACCCCTTCTACAAGTTCGCCGAACATCTCGTGGTCGGCGTGTCCGCCGGTTACTTCGTCATCATTCTCTACTACAACGGGCTGCGGCCAAACCTCCTGGACCACCTCTTCATGAGCAACACCTGGACGCCCAGGTTCGATCAGCTTTATTATCTGCTTCCGCTGATTCTCGGTGTCCTCATGTGGGCCCGCTTCTCGAAAAAGTGGTCGTGGGTCAGCCGTTACCCAATCGCGCTCTATATCGGTATCGCTACCGGTATCGCCATCCCGCTGGAGATGCGCAACCGCGTCATCCAGCAGGTTTACGGTACCGTCGGCCAGACCGGCTTTGACTTTGCCAAACCCGGCTTCTTTGGAATTCCCTCCGGCATCTGGGATGTTATCCTGGTGATCCTCGTGATCGCCTCGCTGGTTTATTTCTTCTTCTCCAAGGAGCACAAGGGTTGGTTCGGTGGCTTGGCCAAGCTCGGTATCTACACGTTGATGATCGGATTCGGCGCCTCTTTCGGCTACACCGTCATGGCGCGTATCTCGCTCTTCATCCAGCGCGTGCAATACATCAAGAGCTGGTGGGAGATGTTTACCTAACCCGCCTTACGATTGCAGCATTCGACCTGACAACTCCGGGGCGGCCCACAGGCCGCCCCGTCTTCTTGTGGTCCCGAGCACCCGCTCTCAAGCTAGCTGAGGGTGCGTCAGGTCTTTTCGCGCGCCGTCATTCTGGAAGAACCACTATCCTCATCCGCGCGAGGCGACCTGACGCTTCCCTCCCGCCTCACGCGAACCGCCAACCTGGATTCCCGCCTGCGCGGGAATGACGTCGCCCTCCCCTCTCCCGTTGGGAGAGGGGCCGGGGGTGAGGGTCATACTCGTTCCGTCAGCTCCGGAAGAGTCTCCACTGCGCTTGCGATTCTCGATTCCCCATTAACAAAGAAGGTAAGGGGTTGTATTCATCGCCCGGTCCCGCACTTTCGATCTCCACAATTCTACCGGAATGCCCCATCCTGTCATCGCGAGGAGCGCCCGCATCCTGACACCTTTCACAACCAACCACCGCGACTAAGCAATCTCCGCTCCGACAATCTGACGCTTCCCTCCCGCCTCCGGCGAACCGCCAACCTGGATTCCCACCTGCGCGAGAATGACGCCGACTTCCCTCTCCCTTCGAGGGAGAGGGGCCGGAGACGAGGATGTTACAACGTTCCCCATCGTTTCCCCCTTGACAAATCACTCTCTACATTGTATTAATTGACCGTCCCAGTACTTCCGGTGTCCCTCAAGGTGCAAATCTTGAAGTTCCGGAATCGATTTCCGCCGATCGGCTTACAAAAAACACTAAAAATCAAGAAAAAAGTGCCAAAAACTCGAAAAAATCCCTTGACAGGGTAAGTGCAACGGGTTAAATTAGTTGCGTAAATGCTTTTTGGAACCCGCAGCATTCAAGGGTTTTTTGGAAATTTGAACGAGTGACCGAAACCTTCAGGCCACGGAAGGCGGGGATGACGAAAATTACCCTCACAAAATCCAGACGTCGGCGCAAAGAGCCGCTTTCTCCCGAGGAAGCCAAACGCCGTCGGCAGGAGTACCAGCGGCAGTATTACCTGGCCCACCGCGAAAAAGCCAAGGAATACCAACGCCAGTACAACCTGCTGCACAAGAAGAAACAGCGCGCACCAGGAGCTAAAGGCAAGAACGCCTTGGAGTTCCGCCGCGACAACGTCAGGCTGACCTACAATACCCACGACATCATGCACTCGCCAGCCGAAAAAACCCTTAAGATCTTGCAGAAGATCATCGCCGGCGAAAAAATGTTCACCATGTAGAGATTCTCTCTCAAGCACTTAGCGCGCTGGTGCTGCAGTGAAGTTCCGCAAGCGGAATTTCACTGCAGCACTTTTGTTTTTGGCATAAAACTCATATATTGGCGCAAATTATTTTGACCTTCAGGACGGGATTGCAGAATGCCATCGAAAAAGAGTGTTCCGAAAACTAAGTCCAAGCCGGCTTCCAAGTCCAAGACGAAGCCAACTATGAAGACTTCTGCGCATAAGAAGCCGGTCGGCAATGCGAAAAAGGCAGTTAAGCCTGCCAAAGCGGCAAAACCGGCGTTGAAGAAAGCCGCCGCTCCGGTCGTCGCCTCGAAACCAACTGGCGCCATCAAACCGGCCAAGGATCGCAAAGCCACCGAGGTCACTACGACCAAAGTGCGTAAGATTGGCGTACAGGTTAAGGGTGAACGGGCTCCGCGCGAGTCCCGCAAACCACTACCGCCGGCCGCTGACTTCAAGTACTGCTACTTCTTCGGCGACGGCCAGGCCGAAGGCAAGGCCGAAATGCGCGACCTGCTCGGCGGCAAAGGCGCCAATCTCGCCGAAATGACCAACCTCGGCGTCACTGTCCCTTCCGGTTTCACCATCACCACCGACGCCTGCCGCCTCTTCTACGAAAGCAACCTGTCGCTCCCGCGCTGGTTCGATAAGCATATGCGCGAGGCGATGGTGCGGATTGAGCACTCGATGGGCGCCAAGTTCGGCGATGCCGCCAATCCGCTTTTGGTCTCGGTCCGTTCCGGAGCCAAGTTCTCCATGCCCGGCATGATGGACACCATCCTGAACCTCGGCCTGAACGAAGACACTCTCAAAGGCATCATCGCCAAGACCGACAATCCCCGCTTCGGCTATGACATCTACCGCCGTTTTATTTCGATGTTCGGTAATGTCGTCCTCGGTATCGACAAGGACGAATTCGAGGAAGTCATCAGCCGCAAGAAGAAACAGCGCTCGATCAAGCATGATGCCTCGCTCTCGATCGACGATTTGAAGGAAATCGTCAAGGCTTACAAGAAGCTCGTCGTTGACAAATCGGGCGAACCGTTCCCGACCGACCCCTGGCAGCAACTGCAGATGGCACGCGACGCCGTCTTCCGCAGCTGGAACTCGCCCCGCGCCATCACCTACCGCGCCAAGTACAACATCCCGTCCGATCTTGGCACCGCGGTGAACGTGCAAGCGATGGTCTTCGGTAACATGGGCGATACCTCCGCCACCGGCGTCGGCTTCACCCGCAATCCCTCGACCGGCGAGAAGGAGTTCTACGGCGAATACCTGGTTAATGCCCAGGGCGAGGATGTCGTGGCCGGCATCCGCACCCCGCAGCCGATCACCCAGCTTGAAAAGGTGATGCCGGAAGCCTACAAACAGCTCCGCAAGATCACGACCCAACTGGAACAGCACTATCGCGACGTGCAGGACTTCGAATTTACAATCCAGGAAGGCCGTCTCTACATGCTCCAGACCCGCACCGGCAAGCGCACGGCGCAGGCGGCGGTCAAGATTGCCGTCGATATGGTCGGCGAGAAGCTGATTACCCGCGACGAAGCGCTGATGCGGATCGATCCGACCGAACTGGATCAACTCCTTCATCCCCGCATCGACCCCACAGCCAAACTCGAAGTCATTGCCAAGGGTCTGGCCGCCTCCCCGGGCGCGGCCTCCGGCAAGGTTGTCTTCCACGCCGATGAAGCCGTCCGCCTGGCCGAGCGCGGCGAGAAAACGATCCTCGTGCGCATGGAAACCAACCCCGATGATATCGCCGGCATGATTGCCTCCGAAGGCATCCTCACCTCGCGCGGCGGCATGACCTCACACGCGGCCGTCGTTGCCCGCGGCATGGGCAAACCCTGCGTTGTCGGCTGCGAGGATATCCGCGTCTACGAGGCGCGCCGCCAGTTTGCGATCGGCACCCTTGTCATCAAAGACAAGGAAATCATCACGATCAACGGCACCACCGGCGAAGTCATGCTTGGCGAGGTCCCAACGATTGACCCCGAACTCTCCGGTGAGTTCGGCACCTTTATGCAGTGGGCGGATGAAGTCCGCAAGATCGGCATCCGCACCAACGCCGACACGCCGCAGGACGCCGCCGTCGCGCGCAAGTTCGGCGCCGAGGGCATTGGGCTCTGCCGCACCGAACATATGTTCTTCGGCAAGAACCGCCTGCCGCATATTCAGGCGATGATCCTCGCCACCACCCAGGCCGACCGCCAAACCGCCCTGGACCGGCTTTTCCCGTTCCAGAAGGCCGACTTCAAGGGCATCTTCGAAGCAATGCAGGGTCTGCCGGTGACTATCCGCACGATCGACCCGCCGCTCCACGAATTTCTGCCCAAGCGCGAGGATGTCCTCAAGCAGCTCGAGGAACTCCAGGGCGATCCGGACAAGGTGGATGAAGTTGATCGGCTCAAGAAGATCATCGAGCGGATCGACCAACTGCACGAACAGAATCCGATGATGGGACATCGCGGCTGCCGCCTCGGCATCACCTATCCGGAGATCACCGAGATGCAGGTACGCGCGATTCTGACCGCCGCCGCCGAACTAATCAAGGACGGCAAGCAGGTGTTCCCGGAGATCATGATTCCGCTCGTCGGCCACCGCAACGAACTGGCCAATCAGAAAGAGATCGTCCTGCGCGTCGCCGATCTGGTAATGCGCAAGCACAAGATCGAAATTCCGTTCCTGGTCGGCACCATGATCGAAATCCCGCGCGCCGCCGTGACTGCCGATGAAATTGCGCAGGAAGCGCAGTTCTTCAGCTTCGGCACCAACGACCTGACCCAGATGACGATGGGCTTTTCGCGCGACGACGCCGGCAAGTTCCTGCGTTACTACTATGACAAGGGCATCCTCGAACGCGATCCGTTCGTCACCCTCGACCAGGCTGGCGTCGGCCAGTTGGTTCGCATGGCCAAAGAAAAAGGCCGCTCGGTCAAACCCGATCTCAAGCTTGGCGTCTGCGGCGAACACGGCGGCGATCCGGCCTCGATCGAGTTCTGCTACAAGGTCGGCCTGAACTACGTCTCCTGCTCGCCCTTCCGCGTTCCGATTGCGCGCCTGGCCGCTGCCCAGGCCGTCATCCGCGAGAAGCAGGGCAAGGACGTCTCCAAAACCGCCGGCTCTGCATAGGTTTTAGGGCGGGTCTCCTCGCCGGGTGTTCGTGATACTTGCAGACATCTTTCGAGGAGCCCCGCCTTAATCTGCATAAACATAAGGCAAATCTCTCTCGACGACGCCTCCACGCACTCGCAATCGCGGCCTTGACATCCCGCCACAATCTGCTATCTTTAACATAGTCGAAAATATCCACTAAGTCTTACGATCAGGGCGCAAACCGCCCGGGGGAGCCAGATGAAAAGGCTTTTTGTGCGATCACTCTTTGTGACGCTGGCACTGCTGGTCTATTGCGGCATGACCATCGGCACGGAGGCAGCCAGACCCAAGGTCAGAACCACTTCCGGCCCGACGGCGCTTTACAACGACATCGACACCCGCATCAGCATCAACAACCTCGACATGTTCGTTTACAACGACGGCAACTTTGCCTACGACAATGCCAACATCCTCGGCAAGACCGACGGGTTGTACTACCCCAAGGGAACAACCAGGACCGTCGTCTACAGCGCCGGTATCTGGATCGGCGCCAAAGTCGGCGGGGAAGTCCGCGTCGCCATCGCCGAGTACGGCTCCGAGTTCGTCCCCGGCCCGATGGCCAACGGTACTTACCAGCCGGACAACGACGCTTTTCACGTTTACCAGATCCGCGCGGGCGATGAATTCGGCAACAACCCCGACTACGACCAGTGGCCCGTCGACCAGGGTGCGCCCATCGACAACCAAGGTCACCCGCTGCTCTTGGGACAGGAGATGACCTGGTCAGCCTTCAATGACGCCGACCCCGTGAGCCATATCAATGACGCCGGCAGCACCTTGCCGCTCGGCGTTGAGATCCAGCACAGCGTCTTCGGCTGGTCCGGTTACGGCGCTCTGCAGAATATCTACTTTCTGAAATATGTGATTATCAACAAGGGCGGGAATCAACTCGATAGCGCTTATGTCTCGATTTGGGCCGATCCCGATCTCGGCGATGCCTCCGATGATCTCGTCGGCTGTGACACATTGCTCTCTCTGGGCTACTGCTACAATGAAGGCGCGGATGTTGTGTATGGCGCCGCCCCGCCGGCAGTCGGATTCGATTTCCTGCGCGGCCCGCTGGTTCCCGGAAGCCCCGCTGATATCGGCTGGCTCAATGGCACAGCACGCCCCGGATACAAGAATCTGTCGATGACTTCGTTCAACAAGTACATTAACGGAACCGATCCAGCCAGCAAGATGGAAACCTACGGCTACATGAAGGGGCTCATCAAGGACCCGAACACCATGGCAATGATCCCCATGGTGAACCCAACCACCAATCTTCCGACAACCTTTGCTATGTCCGGCGATCCGGTGACGCAATTCGGCTGGGTTGACGCTGCGGCCGCTGACCGCCGGCTGATGCTGAGCGCTGGGCCGTTCACTATGGCTCCGAATGACACGCAGGAGGTCGTCGTCGCCGTGTTGGTAGGGCAAGGGGACGATCCGCTTCATTCGATCACCGCCCTGCGCCAGGTGGATCAAGCCGTGCAGGCCGTCTTTGACGACAACTTCGCGGCGCTGGAGCCCGGCGACGATCTCTCTCTTTATGGTCGCGGGCTCGACCAATCCGTGCAACTGATCTGGGATTCGAACCTGATCCCGTTCTTCATACCCTTCCCTTCGCTCAATCTGGCCTTCCAGTTCGAGGGCTTCAACATCTATCAGGGCCTGACAGAGCATGGGCCGTGGAAGAAAGTCGCGACCTATGATCAGGTAGACGATATCCTCTTGATCTACGCCGACGTAGTCAATCCCACCTCCGGCGGCGTTGAGCGCATCATCGTTCAAAGCGGTACCGATTCCGGGCTCCGCTACGAAACGCTTCTGAATTACGATGCCTATACGCAGGAACGGTTTGTCAACGGTAACAACTATCACTTCGCTGTCAGCGGCTACTACTACGATATCAACGGCCTGATTCCCTTCACCGACATCTACGGCAATCTCTATGGTTACCTGACGGAGGTGTGGGAGACGCAGCTTGTTCCTGTCAGCGCTGTCCCGCAGGCCGGCTCGATGGCGGTCTCCGACACGGCCGCGCACATTGCTGGTTTCGCGGACGCGCAAGTGATCATTGAATACCTTGATCCGGATGCATTGACCGGGCACGAGTACCGCGTCACCTTCAATTCCGACGGCTCCTGGAATCTGTACGATCTGACGGCGGGGTACTTCGTCCTACAGAACCAGGCCGTTCAGCCGAGCGGCTACGATTTCCCGATCGTCGACGGCATGATGATTCGGGTTCTCGGCCCCGGCTACGGCGTCAAGCGGATCGTCGAAGTTCAGAACGCCTACGGTCCGGTGTATCCCCCCGACAACGTCAATTTCTCACTCAATTCCACCGGCGACTGGTACATGGATCCCCTCGGTGATCATTCGCTGGGTCGCTACAGTTGGGCTTATCCCACTGACGACGACTACGAAATCCGCTTCACGGCCGGTCCGAATGAACATTGTTTCGACTGGTTCGGTCCTAATGGTAGTGCCGACTACAGCTACGTAAATTCGTTCTTGGTTCCGCTTCAGGTCTGGAACATCGGCTCAGCGGATGCTTATGATCCGAATGACGATGTTCGCATCTCGTTCATGCTCCTCGACGACGGCGACGCGTTCGGGATGTTCGACTGGGGCGACGGCCTCTACTTCAATGAGATTCCTTATGACAATGTCAACTGGAGCAGTCCCTCGGAAAACACCGGCAACCATGATCCGGACAACCTCTCGTGGTCGTACCGCCGCTTCCGCTTTTTCCCTTCGACCGACCCGCCGGGGACTGGCGATTATCCCTCTGCGGGAACCGTTGTACGCGTCCTGACCAACAAGCCCGCAACCGCTGCTGACATCTTTGAATTCCTGGCCGGTTACGCCTGCGGCGATGTCGATGGCTCACACCGGGTCGACATCACTGATGCCGTCACTCTGGTCAACTACATCTTTGCGGGTGGCGCGGCACCGGTCGGGGAGGGCGATGTGAATTGCGACGACCGGGTGAACATCACCGACGTCGTCTACATCGTCAACTATTTCTTCGCCTACGGCCCAGCGCCGTGCGCCTCCTGTAAATGACCCGCCGGCGATCATGATCGATGCCGCGAATCGGCCCGAAGTCTACCCGCTTCGGGCCGTTCCTTTGGTTCCGACGGCGATTTCCCCTCGAACATCCCCATTGACTTGGCTCGCGCAACCGGCTAATTTCGCCGCATGAAACTGAACGCAATGCTTCCCCTTATGAGGTAAATCCATGGACAAGAGCATCTCCCTGCGGCTCGCGGAATGGGCACACGGACTGAAGTACGAAGACATCCCGGCGGAGGTGATCACCGCCGCCAAACGCATCCTGCTTGACTCGATCGCCTGTTGCCTCGGCGGCTATCATTCGCACGACTCCAAGGTCATGCGCAAAGTGATTGACGGCCTCGGCGGCAAGCCGGAATCCTCGATCCTCGGCTCAACCGTCAGGACCAACTGCTACAACGCGGCTCTGATGAACGCAATCCAGATCCGCTCGATGGACTACAACGACATCTACTGGAAAGAGGACCCGTCCCACCCGTCCGACATCATTCCGGCTGCGATCGCCGTGGGCGAACGTCAGGGCAAGTCGGGCAAGGACCTGCTCGTCGCCATCGTCATCGCCCACGAAATCGAAATGCGCATGTGCGAGTTCGCGCATCCCGGCATCCGCGAACGCGGCTGGCATCACGCTACCCTCACGGCCTTCTGCTCGCCGCTGTCGGCAGGGAAGATGCTTGATCTCACGCCCGAACAGATGATGCACGCCATCGCCATCTCGGGCTGCCGCTCGTTTACACCCGGCGCAATTGCCGCCGGCAAGTTGTCGATGATGAAGAACACCGCCGATCCGCTCTCGACCCATGCCGGCGTGATCAGTGCGCTGCTGGCCAAGGAAGGCTATACCGGCACGATTCAGATCTTCGAAGGCAAAGAGGGAATGTATCAGGTGCTCGGCGGCAATTTCGAAACCGACGTGCTCTTCAACGGCCTCGGCAGCGACTGGCGCGTTCCGCAGATTGCCTTCAAGGCGTTCCCGACCGAATACCTGACCCAGTCGCCGGTGACCGCCGCGCTCAAACTGATCAAGGAACGCAATGTCACCTGGGATCAGATCGATGAAGTGCGCGTCTTTACGATTCATCGCGCCGTCGATATTCTTGCCGATCCGAGCAAGTACCATCCGAAGGAAAAAGAGACCGCCGACCACTCGATGCCGTACTGCGTCGGCGCCGCGATCATGGATCGCATGGTCACGCCGCTGCAGTTCCTGCCGGAGCGCATCGCCGATCCGAAATTGATCGACTTCATCCAGCGCATCAGGGTGTTCGCCGATGACGAACTGGAGGCACGCTTCCCGAAGGTGCAGCCGTCGCGGGTCGAATTCACGCTCAAGAACGGCGAGACGATGGCGATGTCGGTCGATTACGCGCAGGGAGACCCGCGCGAACCGATGTCGGATCAGGATTTGATGGACAAGTTCTATGGTCTGACCAAACCGTATATCTCCGATGCGCAGCGCCGCAAGATCGCAGACACGATCGCCAAGCTGGAGAAGCTCGGCAAGGTGAGCCAGTTCGTCGCGGAACTGGTGATGCCCGGTAATGTCAAGAAAGCGACTGCGGCGGCGAAACCGGCCGCCAAGAAAGCTGTCGCCAAGAAGCCGGCAAAGAAGGCGGCGCCGAAGAAGTCGGTCAAGAAATCCGCGCCGAAGAAGGCAGCCAAGAAAGTCGTGAAAGCCGGCGCAAAGAAAGCGGCCAAGCCGAAGTCTGAGTCAAGACGCCGGTAGGACAGATATTCCTGTCTGCCGTTCTTCAGCCGAATCGATACCCACAACACGAATGGGCGACCCCATCGGGTCGCCCATTCGTCTACCTATTCTCCGCGGATGCGGAGATCTCGCTTCTCAGCTTACGGACACGCCGCGCATGGCGCCGACCCGCCGGAGAAG
>JADYYF010000135.1 GCA_020853795.1 Candidatus Zixiibacteriota bacterium | reverse complement strand
TCGGCCGACAAGGTCTGGGACCAACTTCCGATCGAAATGCAGCAAAACATTATCGAGAAGAAGGCAAGATTCTACGTGATCGACGCGATCAAGATCGCCAAGGAGCTTGGTCTGGGCGCGCGCATCAACATGATCATGCAGACCGCGTTCTTCGTGATCTCCAAGATCATCCCGCAGGATAAAGCACTCGAAGCGATCAAGAAGGCGATCCACAAGACGTACGGCATCAAAGGCGAGAAAGTCGTCGAGATGAACTACGCCGCCGCCGACGCCGCGGTGAAGGGCATGGAAGAGGTCAAGTACCCGGCCAAGGTGACCAGTGCGACCAAGCGCCCGCCGGTTGTCCCGGATGAGGCGCCCGACTTCGTCAAGCTGGTAACCGGCAAAATCATCGAAGGCAAGGGCGACGACCTCCCCGTCGGCGCCTTCCCCGAGGACGGCTCATACATGACCGGCACGACGCAGTACGAGAAGCGCAACATCGCGATCGACATCCCGGTCTGGGAGCCGGATATCTGCATCCAGTGCAATATCTGCGCGCTGGTCTGTCCGCACGCGGCGATTCGCCCCAAGGTTTATGATCCTGCGGTTCTCGCCAAGGCACCGGCGACCTTCAAGGCTGTCGATGCCATGACCGGCGCGATGAAGGGTCTGAAGTACACGTTGCAGGTCGCTCCCGAAGACTGCACCGGTTGCGTGGTCTGCGTGGATGCCTGCCCGGCGGTCGCCAAGGACGAGCAGGGCAACAAGACCACGCGCAAGGCGATCAACATGGCACCGCAAATACCGCTGCGGGTGCCCGAGCGCGAGAATTTCAAGTTCTTCCTCGACATCCCGGAACCGGATTTTTCGCGGTTCAACATCGCGACGGTCAAGGGCAGCCAATTCGTCAAGCCGTTGTTTGAATTCTCCGGCGCCTGCGCCGGCTGCGGCGAGACGCCGTACGTCAAGTTGATGACGCAGATGTTCGGCGACCGCGCGGTGGTGGCGAACGCGACCGGTTGCTCGTCGATCTACGGCGGCAATCTACCGACAACGCCCTACTGCAAGCGCTCCGACGGCCGCGGCCCGGCCTGGTCGAACTCGCTGTTCGAGGATAACGCCGAGTTCGGCTTCGGGATGCGCCTGACGATCGACAAGATGCACGATTTCGCGCTGGAATTGCTGGCGAAGGTGCTGCCGAATCGTCTCGACGAATTCAAGTCGGCGCCGCAGACGACGCAGACCGAGATCGAGGCATTACGTGCCAAGGTTGACCAACTCAAGCACGAACTTGAGCGGATCAGTTCTTCCGAAGCCAAGCATCTGCTCGCCGTGGCAGACTACATCGTCAAAAAGTCGGTGTGGATTGTCGGCGGCGACGGCTGGGCCTACGATATCGGCTTCGGCGGCCTTGACCACGTCATGGCTTCCGGCCGCAACGTCAATCTGCTGGTGCTCGATACCGAAGTCTACTCCAACACCGGCGGCCAGATGTCGAAGTCGACGCCGCTCGGAGCAATTGCGCAGTTCGCCGCCGGCGGACGGCCGAATCCGAAGAAAGATCTCGGCCTCGAGATGATGGCGTACGGCAATTGCTATGTGGCCCGGGTCGCGATGGGCGCCAGCCCGAACCAAACCGTCAAGGCGTTCGCCGAGGCGGAATCGTTCGACGGCCCGTCGTTGATCATCGCCTACGCGCACTGCATCGCGCACGGCATCGATATGGCCTTCGGTCTCGAAGAGCAGAAGAAGGCGGTCGATTCCGGCCACTGGTTGCTGTTCCGCTACGATCCGCGGCTGCGCGCACTGGGCAAGAATCCGTTCCAGCTCGACAGCAAGAAGCCGTCGATCCCGTACGCGGAATACGCTTACGGCGAGAACCGGTTCCGCGCGCTCAAGTCGCAGAATCCGCAAGTGGCGGCGCAGTTGATGCAGCAGGCGCAAGCCGAGGCCAATGCGCGCTGGAAGTACTACGAGCAGTTGGCGGCGATGGACTTCAAGGTTGATCCGGAGTTCAAGCCGTAAGCGGCTGCCGTTCGCACTTTGATTCAGCCAACGGGCGGGATTGCTCCCGCCCGTTTTGTTTTCCGGATTTCAGCTTTACGATTTCTGCAGCAAGAGCGGTGTCGTATAGAGGTCGATCATCTTGCGAATGAACTCCGCAAACTGGATCCGATCGTACTGCCCGCTGTTGATCTCCACCAGATATTCCACCTGCAACCGCCGCGTCGAACTATCCCAGGATTGGCTTGTGTGCGCGCTGCCCCAGACGGCGATCAAGGACTCCGCCGGCGCCAATTCGGGAGTGCCCCATTCCGCGGGAATCTGAAGTTCAATGCTGCGCTCATACCGCCCGACGATCGACCACAGATCGACCGGGATGCGGGCAAAGGTCGTCTGGCTCGGCGCGATGGCGGCGGGGTAGCTGCGCGCAAAGGACGACAGGTTGGGCAGTGTGATGATGCGGTTGTTTCCGATTTTCTGTTCCCGCAGCGGCACCCGGCCGTAAACGACTTCCAGAAATTGCCCCGCGGTGGACTGCAGCGAATCATGGCGGATAGAATCAATGGCCACATCGGTCTCCCAGGACTTGGCGAGTGCGGCCTCGAGTTCGCGACGATAGGCGTCGTCGGTCTTGCCAAAGTAACCGTCGCGGCGGTTCGCGGCGGAGACATTGTAGAACACCTGGTCGTAGACAAATTCCAGTTGTGTGCCGTTCGGCGTCAGAATCAGATTGCGGCGGGCCCAGGCATCGTCAAGTTGAAACGGTGGCAACGTGCGCAGACTGGCGCGGCCCGCGCCGCTAATCTCGAGGGCCGGCTGTCCGGCGACTGATTCCGACAGCGAGCGCTCGAACGTAATCGGCGAGGCGCTGGGATCGACGAAGATGGTGTCGGCATCAACAATGCAGCCGAGGATCAGGTGGTCGAAGCCGAAATACGGCATCGGCAGCGCATCACCACCGCTGCGAGTCATGACCAGCACCGGCCAGGCAGGAATGCCCGCCGTGCGCAACATGGCGATCAACAAATGGCTCTTGTCCTTGCAGTCGCCCCAACGATTGAGGATAACGTCGTCGGGGCGCTGGGGAATTGATCCGTCGTAATTGAAGTCCAAGGTCTGGTACGGGATGTCCAGCACCACGCGCGAATAGAGATCCTGAACCAGCGCGCGCGGCGATGCCGCCGCCGGCTTCAGGCGCTCCGCCCAGGCCGCTGCGCGCGGGTTCTCGGCGAGGATCGCCTGACTGATCGAATAGTACCAGTCGTGAATCGTACTCCAGTCGGCGATTGTCGAGACGAAAATCTTGCCCAGCACGGACTCGGGGGCCGGCAGCAATTCCAGATCGGAGGAGGTTGCCGCAACGTGTTCGCCGCTGAAACGCAGTCGTTGGAAACCGCAGTACCGGTCCAACTGCGGCTTGGGCACAGGACCGACGGCCTGCCAGCGCAAATCGTCGCGGTTGGTGAGCACGGCAAACTCCCAACGCCGCTGGTAAGTGGTCGCCCCGACCATGTACCCCTGCCAGAAATGCTGGTAAAGGTCGCCGTCGTTGGCCCCCCACTGCCGCCGCCGGATTTCGATGGCATCACCCGGCTGCAAATCTTGGAAGTACAGCGTCCCGCCTTCGCGTTGGGCTTCAACCGGCGCCGCGCTCTTGCGCAGCCGGCGTGCCACCAGCAGTTTGTTGTTGTCATCGCTTTCAGTGAATCCCAGTTCGATTTCCTGGGATGCCTCGACTCCTTCTTGATCGAGCAAGACGGACACGAAGTGGTAGTCCACGCAGTGGACCCCGCTCTCGAACAGCAGGGTCTGTTGGCGATCCAGAAACAGCCAGCGCGAGGCGTCTCCCTTCTGCTCCGGTGTCGGCTCCGTCTTCCACAGGTCGCTCAGGTCGGGCGTGCCAAAGATGCTGTCGAGGCTGCAGCCGTTGCGCAGGGAGTCGAGCAATTGGTACGGCAGCGATGCCGCCGGCTTGATCTGATGAATCAGCCGCAGCTGCATGTTCGCGCCGGCAATATCGTTGAGACTCTGGAGAATGGGGTACTTGATACTATACAACTCGACATTAACGGGATGCTCGGCGATCAGGCTGTCCAGCAGCGGCAACATCTCCCGCAGCCGATTCCCTTTGGCGAGCACATCCAAGTAGCCGTACATCGGTCGATCGCGATAAGCCGCCGTCCGGCACGCGGTCGCGGCGGCGGTGATAGCCTCCGGGACACGCCCGAGTTCGGCCAGGAAGGAATACTCATTCATGATCCGGGATGATCCCGACTGCGATTTCTCGCAGTACTCCTTGAACTCGGCGTAGCCGGACTCCTTATCGCCGAGCTGAGTGAAATAGAAGTTGCTCAGCAACTGCGAGAATCCACCGAACCAGGGGAAGCGCTCCTTTGCCTGTTTGAGCGCATCGATGCAGCCGCCGACGTTGCCGTTGAGCAGCGGCTCGAGTGTGCCGGTGAACTCGATGATCGGCCGATTCGGGTACTTCCGTCGCAATTCGGCGAAATTCTTGATGCTGGCCGCGTAGTCGGCAGCCGTCGCTGTGATCCACTCGGCCTCGATCAGTGGCGCCTCAACTGCCTCGAAGAGTTTCAGCAGCTGCTCGCCGGCCTGCGCCTTCTCTTCGTTAATGCTGAGGGCGTCGTAGAGAATATGCTGTTCCAGGCGGGTCAGGCTGTCTTGCGCATCGAGGCGCTCCAGCTCCCGGATTGCCTCCTTGACGTAGCCGTTGTAAATCTGCATCACCGCGCCCCAATAGCGTGCGTCCGGTGCCGTCCGCTGGGCGGCCGTCGCCTGCGCGAAGGCGTCGAACTGCGGATTGACCCTGGTCGCCACCAGACTCACGGCCGGCTTGACCGCAGCGAAGCGCAGCCATTTCAGGCCGGGAATCGGGCGGAAATCGCCGCCGAGCACGGCCAGGCGCATTTCCAAGACCGTGGGATGCGCCAGCACCGCGGTGATTTCGTGGGCTCCGGCGGTCAACGAGACGCGCACGCCGTCGCGAATCACCGCGTTGCGCAAAATCGGGTCGGAATGGACTTCGACGCCGTCGACCAACAGGCGCCCGCTGTAGTGCCCGCCTGGAAGAATCACCACTTCAGCCGCCGCCGGAAGGAGAAAGAATGCGCACAATTGTCCGGCTGCGTTATCGGCATCTTCCATTGCCGGGGACAGAGAGATTCCGCCCTGTGATTGTTCCACGAAGTCCCAGGCGACCAGACTGCCAAGCATCCCACGAGCCGTCGCCGCGGTATCCAGGGATTCGCCTTCGAGGGGCAAACGGCGAAACATCGCAATATTCGATTGATTGTCAAACGGACCGCACACCCAGGCGCCGGGGCAAAGGTCGTCGGCGGCCAGTGTGGAATCGAGTGTCAACGACCGCTTCAAACTCACCTGGTGCAGCATCGATTGCCCGCAGTATTGGAGGAGCGGATCTTTGGCCGAAAGCAGCTTCCGGCCAATCAACGCCTCCAGATCGCGCTGTTCGTAATGCGTGGCGAGTTCGGCTGCAACATGCTCAAAGACGGCAAGCAGGAAGGGATCAGGCTCCGGCAGTGTCGCCAATCGTTTGATGATCGTGACCTGCGCGGTGTCGTCCAGATCGAAGTGAGCCGCGAGCAACGCGCCCCGCAGCACTTGCGGATCATTGGGCGACTTGGTCAACAGCGTCTTGAATTCGGCGCGCGCCTTGACGATATCAAGGCGGTGCAGCGCCTCCCAGGCCGACTTGACCGAGGCATCCGCTTGTGCGAGCCCCAGCACCGTCACGACCACGATGAATGCGCGGAACATGATCACGTTCTCCTCCCTGAGTTGGGTTCGGCGAATCTTTTGTCGATCAATATATGCCGCCTTTTATGCCGCCGCAACAATTGAGTACGCCTGCGGCAAATGCCCTGCATGCGTTGGTGGCGCAGGGCAGGTCTCCAGCGCATGCCCGCAGGAGTTGGCTCTCAATCTTGACGAGACCTGATGCTCATGTGCCGTCTGACACACGGCAGGTCTCCGCAAACATGCTCCTAAATCCCACGACACTCCGAACGGAGACTTGCCCTACGGCGATACCCACAACACGAATGGGCGACCCCATCGGGTCGCCCATTCGTCTACCTATTCTCCGCGGATGCGGAGATCTCGCTTCTCAGCTTACGGACACGCCGCGCATGGCGCCGACCCGCCGGAGAAG
>JADYYF010000134.1 GCA_020853795.1 Candidatus Zixiibacteriota bacterium | reverse complement strand
GTGCAGGGGCCCCCCGCTTGCGGTGGGACGTCCCTTGCGCCGTCAGGACGCCCTTCCTGACGGCACAACACGGCGACTGAACTGCTCCACACCGACCTTCTCTGCGTCAAAATCAACCTGGTGCCCCACCACTTGCGGTGGGACTTCACTTGCGCCGTCAGGAATCCCTTCCTGATGGCACAACAAGGCGACTGAAATGCTCAACACCGACCTTCTCTGCGCCAAACTCAACCTGGTGCCCCACCGCTCGCGGTGGGACTTCACTTGCGCCGTCAG
This sequence comes from Candidatus Zixiibacteriota bacterium, assembly GCA_020853795.1. Taxonomy (NCBI): domain Bacteria; kingdom Pseudomonadati; phylum Candidatus Zixiibacteriota; species Candidatus Zixiibacteriota bacterium. The sequence continues at coordinate 3,554 of JADYYF010000134.1, read as the reverse complement.
GAATCCCTTCCTGACGGTACAACAAGGCGACTGAAATGCTCAACACTGACCTTCTCTGCGTCAAAATCAACCTGGTGCCCCACCGCTCGCGGTGGGACGTATTCGCACCGACTGCAAATTCCCCTCTCCCCTTGGGAGAGGGGGCAGGGGTGAGGGCACAACAAGGCAACTGATATGATCAACACCTACCTCCTCTGGGTCAAATCCAATCCGATTCTTTCTGCGGCCATCCAATTTGCGATTCTGGGTACATTGGGCGAAGTCCTCTCGTTCTGCATTCGCAAGCGGCGCCTCGGGCTGCCGTGCAATCTTTGGCAACTCTTTCAGAAGATCATCGCGTGGGGATTGCTCGGGATCATCATCAAGTACGGGTTCGTCGGCATGAAGGGCTTCACGCAGGCGCTGCTTGATCACCAGATGTTGCCGCAGCTTTTCGCGACCGGCATCGGCTGGGCGTTCGCCGTCTCCGTCTTTACCAATCTCTTCTTCGGCCCGCAGATGATGTTCTTCCATCGCCTCGAGGACAACGCCATCATGTGGGACTGGAATTTCAAAGGCTTGACTACCGCCTGGTGGACGTTGCTCTGGTTCTGGATTCCGGCGCACACGGTGACCTTCAGCCTCCCGCCCGACTGGCAGATCGGCCTCGCCGCCCTTTGGTCCGTCGTCCTCGGCCTGATTCTCGGCCTCACCAAACGCCGATGAATCCGACATTCTTGTCGGACGTTTCTTGCGGATAGCCGGCAGCCCACCCGTAGCGAAGCGCAGGGTGGGTGCAATCTCGTCCTCTGGCAAAAAAACTCGGTAGGATCGACATCCCCGTCCGTCGTCGCGACCGACCGGAATCTCCATCCTACCGACTTGCTTTTCGACTATGCTTGTCGCGCTGGAAAACCTATCCCAACATCTCGCAGAAGTCGAGTTCCGTGGCAAGAATCGAATTGTCGCCGTTGCGGTGCTCGGTGATATTCAGCGCCATCAACCGCCCGTCCTTTTCGAACAGCAGCAACAATTGATCCGTATTCCCCGGCTGCATAAACCCCTTCAGTTCCGCCCCGCGCAACTCACTTTGTTTACTGACAAACGTCTCGCTTAACTTCATCATGTCCTCCCGACAGTCTCCACAAATCGATTCGGTAAGTAAGAGGTTGTTGACTTCAAGCCTACCTTTGGCCAATCGGCTTGAGCGTGGATATTAGCGCAAACGCCTGTCCCGCGCAATCAAAAAGTCGCGGATTTTCCGCCTTGCCGCGATCCGAGAGCGGCCTTCGCGGGCGTCCGCGCACCTCCCGCTCCCCTTGGGAGAGGGCCGGTGTGAGGGTCTGGGGCGTTGCGGCAGGTCTTCTCGTGAAGCGCCATTGATTCTGGAAGTACCACAACTCTTGCGCGCTTCATCGGGCGACCTGCCGCTTAGAAGGTGCCTTCTCCTGACTCGTCGCCGAAGATCTGTTGCCGGTCGCTTCCGCTTCTTGACTCTCCCCGAAGCAATTCCTACCTTGTTTTCAGTCGGAGGATCACCATGGAAAAAACTGCCTATCGCAATCTCGTCGGCGCGCCCCTTACCTGCAAGGGCTGGCATCAAGAGGCCGCGCTGCGCATGCTCAATAATAATCTCGATCCCAATGTCGCCGAGGACCCCGCCAATCTGATCGTCTACGGCGGTTCCGGCAAAGCCGCGCGCAATTGGGACTGCTACCACTCCATCGTCCGCTCCCTCAAATCGCTCGACAACGACGAGACTTTGCTCGTGCAGTCGGGCAAACCGGTCGGCATCTTCCGCACTCACGACTACGCCCCCCGCGTCCTGATCGCCAATTCCAACCTCGTTCCACACTGGGCGAGCTGGGAGAAATTCCGCGAACTCGAGAAGCTCGGCCTGATCATGTACGGCCAAATGACCGCCGGCTCCTGGATCTACATCGGCACGCAGGGCATCTTGCAAGGCACCTACGAAACCTTCGCCGCCTGCGCCGACAAGCACTTCAATGGCGACCTTGCCGGCAAATTCATCCTCACCGGCGGCGTTGGCGGTATGGGCGGCGCCCAGCCGCTCGCGGGAACGATGAATAATGCTGTGATCCTCTGCGTCGATGTCGACGAGCACCGCATCGATCGCCGCATCGAAACGCGCTACCTCGACCGCAAAACCGCCTCGCTCGACGAAGCCCTCAAATGGGTCGACGAAGCGAAGAAGAAGAAGCAGCCGCTCTCGATCGGCCTGGTCGGCAATTGCGCCGACACCCATCCCGAGCTGGTACGACGCGGCATCATCCCCGATATCGTTACTGATCAAACTTCTGCTCACGACGAACTCAATGGCTACGTTCCCAACGGCCTGCCGCTTGCCGAAGCCCTCGCGCTGCGCAAGGCGAATCCGGCCGACTACATCAAGCGCGCCAAGGACGCTATGGTTGTCCATACGCGCGCGATGATCGACATGCAGACCAAGGGTGCGATTGTCTTCGATTACGGCAACAATCTCCGCGGCCAGGCCTTCGCGCACGGTCTCAAAAATGCCTTCGCGTTTCCCGGTTTTGTTCCGGCTTACATTCGCCCGCTTTTCTGTCAGGGGAAAGGCCCGTTCCGGTGGGCGGCGCTCTCCGGCGACCCCAAAGACATCGCCGTCACCGATGAGGTCATCAAACGCGAGTTTGCCGACAATGCCGCGCTGGTGCGCTGGATCGATCTGGCGGCCAAGCGGGTCGCTTTCCAGGGTCTGCCTTCACGGATCTGCTGGCTCGGCTACGGCGAGCGCACCAAGTTCGGATTGATTATCAACGACCTCGTCAAGCAGGGCAAGATTTCCGCGCCGATCGTGATCGGCCGCGACCATCTCGACTGCGGCTCCGTCGCCTCACCCAATCGCGAAACCGAGGCCATGAAAGACGGCTCGGACGCCATCGCCGACTGGCCGCTGCTCAATGCCATGCTCAACACGGCCTCCGGCGCCTCGTGGGTAAGTATCCATCATGGCGGTGGGGTCGGCATCGGTTACTCGATTCATGCCGGCATGGTGGTCGTCGCGGACGGCACCGCCGAGATGGCCAAGCGTCTCCAACGCGTCCTGACCAATGACCCCGGCACCGGCGTCATGCGCCACGTGGATGCCGGCTACACCGAGGCCGTCCATTTCGCCGACGACCACCCCGATCTCAAGTTCCCGATGATGGAGTAGGGGGGACGATAATGATTGGCATCCGGAAGCGCTTGGCCGACGAGAGCTGGAGTTCATCGTTGCGTCAGGTCTTCTCGCGCGCCGAACACATCGGAAGAACTACCTCACTTATCCGCGCGAGGCGACCTGCCGCTTCTTCACTTGATCTCAGAATCTACGACCAACCTGGATTCCCGCCTCCGCGGAGATGACGCTCACTCCCCTCTCCTCCTGGGAGAGGGGTCGGGGGTGAGGGCACGCGTCAGATCTCTCCGGTGACCTGCCGCGCACTCTTGGTCGAGAGAATATGACTTGTCATTGCGAGGAGCGAACGTGACCTTAGCACCCCTTCCATCCTTCACCGCGACGAAGCAATCTCCGCCCCGATCTCTCTCACTCG
>JADYYF010000133.1 GCA_020853795.1 Candidatus Zixiibacteriota bacterium | reverse complement strand
TTATCCCGAAGCAGCAATCGTTCGTTTCGCTCGACATCGTCAAAATCAAGGCGGATTTGATTGCCAAAATTCATCATATCTACACGCGGCGGCGCACGCTCATGGCGCAGTACGCCCTGCGCAAAGGCCGCAACATCGCCGGCACAGCGCGCCCGCGCTCGTCGGACGAACCGCCGGCGATCATCGCGCGGCCGAAGAAGCAGAAGATTGTCAAGATCGTGGCCATCGGTACCTCGACCGGCGGCCCGCCGGCGCTGCAGCGGGTGCTTACGGCCTTGCCGAAGAATTTCCCGGTCGGGATCGTCGTGGTGCAGCACATGCCGGCGACCTTTACGAAGTCCCTGGCCGACCGGCTCGACACGTTATCTCAAATTCACGTCAAAGAGGCCGAAGACGGAGAGAAGATCGAAGCCGGAACGGCCTACATCGCCCGCGGAGATCGGCACTTGTTAGTGAAGAAGAGCTTGACTTCCACCGTCTGCACGCTGTCGGAAACGCCGACCGACACTTTGCACCGCCCGTCGGTCGATGTGATGATGAGCGCGGTCGCGGAGTCGTTCGGCGGCTTGTCGCTGGGAGTGATCATGACCGGCATGGGGCAGGATGGCTTGGTCGGATTAAGAGCGATGAAACAGAAGGGCGCAGACGTCATCGCGCAGGACGAGCAGACGTGCGTCGTCTACGGGATGCCGCGCGCGGTGGTGGAGGCGGGAATTGCCGACGCCATAGCGCCCCTCGACCAGATTCCTTCGGAAATCATGGCCTACTTCTGAAATTTGGTTTTGCTTGCGGGGTTCAGCAGAGCGCCGTTCTCCCGAACGGCGCTCTTGACATTTTGACGAGACGTTGATTTCAGCGAGGGGACCCGGCCGGCTTTTCGTTCGTCGTATTGCCAGACCCGCTCCCCGGAGCGATTGGGGGAGCGATTGCGGACACCGGCGCATCGAGAAGCACCGGTACCGTGATGCGGGTTCGGGCGCCGTCGTTGCACTCGAAGGTAAACGACTTCTGAAAGTCCTTTCCGGCAAACGCCTTGTCCAAGCGCACGCGGATCTCCCGCTGTTTGCCCGGTTTGATTTCATCCTTGGGCAAATCAACGACTGCGAATCCGACAGGCGCGGCGATCATCTGCAGACGGATCGGGGCACCGGAGACGTTGGCTACGGCAATCACCGCTTCCTGCGCCGGCGTGCCGTACATCCATTTCACCTGGCTTTGCGACAATGTCACGGGCTTGAGTGAATCGGGGTGGTCGGTGGGGTACATGATACCGCGAAAACGCAGATTGAAGTTCTGCTTCTCGTTGTCATTGCATGTGATGGCAGCGCTCTTGTCGGCGCGGCCGCGTTGATTCTTGGCGGCGTGGAAGATCAATTCAACTTCGCCGGAATCGCCGGGTGCGATCACTTCCTTCTGCAGTGGCGCCTTGGTGCAGCCGCAGGCGGGTTTTACCCGCAGGATTTTGAGCGAGTCCTGGCCGCGGCTATGCAGCTTGTAGATGTGGCCGACAAATGCGTCGTTGGGCAAGTAGCCGAAGTCGAATTCGATTTCATCGACATAGACTTTGGCGCGGCTCGGCGGAATGGGATTGTCGGCGGGGGGCTGTTGCGCGGAAATTGTCGCCGCCAGTGTCAGCGCCGCGACGGTCAGCAATATCAGTGTTCGTCTCATTGCGTGCTCCTGCTGGTATTCACGGTTATTCACGACTTTGCTATTGATACACCGGAAAAGGAAGAGAGCGCCCAGGAAAAATGGGCGCTCTTGAATTGATCAACAGTGAAGCGATTAGTGCGTCTTGCCGTCGCCGGACCCGGTCTGAACCTTGGTCGTGTCGATTGCGCGTTGCTTGCCGACAGGGAGCGGCGGCTTTTCGCGTGTCGGCGCGACGGTGGCGATGGTTGTGGCCAGCTCGACCGGCACAGTATAACGCGTGTGTTCGGTATCGGAGCATTCAAATGTAAACGACTTCTTGAAGTCGGTACCGGCAAACTCCTTCGCCGTGCGCACTTTGATTTCTTTCGACTTGCCCGGCTTAAGATCACCGTCAGGAATCTCCACACTCAGGAATTCGTGAGGCAGCGAGACCAGTGTCAGCCGCAGCGATTGATTCGAGACGTTCTTGACCACCAGCTTGGCTTCATGCGACTTCGAGTTCGGATCCCACTTAACGTGGCTTTGTGACAACGTCACCGGCTTGAGCGAATCCGGAAATTCGGTCGGATATATCATGCCGTCCAGCGTCAAATTGAAATTGGCGCGGTCGTTGTCATTGCAGGTCACGGTCGCGCTCTTGCTGATCTTTCCGCGCTGGCCCTTGGCCGCTGTGAATATCAGTTCTACGTCGCCGCTGTCACCGACAGCGATCACCTCTTTCTTCAGAGGTGCCTTGGTGCAGCCTCAGCCAGGGCGAACGCGGAGAATTTTGAGCGAGTCCTCCCCGCGGCTGTACATCATGAACATGTGGCTGATAGTGGCGTCATTCGGAACGTAGCCGAATTTGAACGCCGTCTCTTCGATTTGCAGCTTGGCCTTGCTGGGCGGAATCGGATTGTCCTTCGGCGGTTCTTGAGCGAAAGCCGGGGATAGGCCGAACGCAAACACCGTCAAGCCGATTAGCATAGCTCGTTTCAAAAGTTCCTCCGCAAATTGGCCGTTATATCTCACAATATTAATGCATAAACTCGATTCTGTCAATCCTCAATCTTAGAACGAAATTGTCCTCGTTCAAGAGCCCTTCTGCAAGTTTGCCTTCGCCGAACTGAGCGATTCGGAAATCCGGACCGGAAGCGTGTAGCGCGTCCGGGCGGCGTCGTCAAATTCGATCGTGAAGGACTTGACGTAGTTCTTTTCCGGCAGCGACGGCATGAATTTGACGATAAACTGCCCGGTGGCTCCCGGCGCGGTGGCGGACTTCGGCATCTCCAACGTCATAATCTCCTTCGGCCAGATGATGGCTTTTGGCGTCAGGGGGGTCTTGGTCTTGTTCAGGAACGATACGGTATAGCTCTTGCCGAGATCGGTGTTTTTGATATCGAATTTCTCGTTCTTGGTGATCTTGACCGGGCCCACGTCCTCGCTGGGCTCATAAACGTAGCAGGTAAACGCCAGCTCCAGCGAGCTGCTGACCGGGTCGTTACTGCTGACCGTCACGGTCTTATTCTGAGCTTTCTTGCGCGTGCCGGCGTCAAACACAATTTCGATCGGCACGCTGTCGTTGACAGCAACCGGCTTGGTCGGATTAGTCGCCTTGGTGCAGCCGCAAGAGACATTGACGTTGTGAATGCGCAGGCTGTCGGTGCCGATGTTGTTCACCCAGAAGGTATGGGCGACTTTGCACATCTGCGGCATATAGCCCATTTCAAACCGCGGCTCAACGACGAGTGCCTTTGGCCCGCGTTGTTGTGCGATCAGGCCACCGGCGATCGCAAACAGGATAAGAGGGATTATCGTGAAGGCTCTGCGTTTCATGGTTGCTCCTTAGAGGATAGGTCGTCAATCTATCGAACTATCGAATTATTGTAATCGGTATCGTAAATCGGGTATTTTTGTTGTCGTTAAAGTAAAAAGTGAATGATTCATTCGTAAGCGCTTGTTGCGCGGGAGTTTGCGAAAGCGTCACCATTATCGAATCGCTGTGATTTGGTCGGATAACTCGTTGCGGCATTGTGATCTCCACGACGTTGGCTTCGGGCAGAGCGACGACCTGGGGCCGAAGATCGAGGGAGGTCCCGTTCTGGATGTGCACTACTTGCTTTTTGATGCCGTCGTCGCGGTTGAACACAACTGCGCCGGGCTGAACCTTGATACGCGGGCCATGCTCTTCAGCGCCGAGATTGTAGCCGACCAGAGTGACCGTGACGCGCGGGGATTCGACGTTGTCGGTGTAGATCATGGGGGCCTTCTGGAAGAGCCCTTTGTGGATCTTTGAAGTATCAAGAATCAAGTCGACTCCCAGTGAGTCTCCGGGGGCGATTTCACGTTTGGTTAAGGGAATCTGCGTGCAGGCGCAACCCGCATTGACGCGCGTGATTTTGATTACCTGTACACCGCGATTGAAGAGCATCACACGGTGCTTGATAGTTGATCCGAAGGGGACGTGCCCGAAGTCGAAGCGCTCGCCGCGGACTTCCAAGGGTTTGCCGTGCAGTTGCGCCGGCATGGTCACGAGGGAGGCGGCAAGGCAGATGCAAATGCAGATGAGTCGCGGTATCAAAGAGTTCATCGCAATCCGATACGTAACCTGTTGATCAGAAGAAGGTTGACACGTGCAACGATCATTTTCATAGTCTTTATACACGATCAGAATCTTCCCGTCTACAGATTTTTTGGTGATTGGCGATAAAACTATTGACGACTGCACATTTGTGCCGTATAGTGATTGGAGCATGAATATGACAATCAGGAGGTCAAATGACGCCATATGAGGACTTAACTGCGCGTCAGCACGAAGTCTACCGCTACATCGAGGAGCGAATCAACCGGGACGGTCAGCCGCCGACGATTCGGGAGATTGGCGATCAATTCGGAATCTCGTCAACCAACGGTGTGCGGGCGCTGCTCAAGGCACTGATCCGGAAGGGCTATATTGAGAAGATGGCTTCCGTGTCGCGGGGGATTCGCCTGGTGAAGGAGAGTGTCGCGGATGCGGTGATGATTCCGCTGGTGGGCCAGGTACCGGCCGGTCAGCCGATGCTAGCCGAGGATAATATCACGGAGCGGATCGTGGTCGACAAGTCGTTTGTCCCATCGGGCGATTTGTTCACGTTGCGGGTCAAGGGCGAGAGTATGAAGAATGCCGGGATTTTTGACGGGGATTTCGTGCTGGTGCGCAAGCAGTCGGCGGCGAATGCAGGCGATATTGTGGTCGCGGTGATCGGCGATGAGGCCACGGTGAAGCGCTTTTACCCGGAGAAACGGCATATACGCTTACAGCCGGAGAATGAGGCCTTTGGCCCGATTATCATCGAGAAGAACGCACCGGGGTTTTATCTGGCCGGCAAGGTGGTCGGCTTGATGCGTCGGATGTAGCGAGAGCGGGCGAGGTGTGATGCGCAGCCGCGCGGCGAAGCGACCCCGCGCGTTGGCCGGCTGGGGCAAGAGCCGACGAGTACGCATGCAGGTGCGCCGTGTAACGCGAGTTCGGGATATGTATCAGGATTTGGATGACGAAATCGAGGTGATCGCGCTGTTTGAGCGGCGGCAAGTTCGGCCGTGCCGCTTTCGTTGGCGTGGCAAGATCTACAAAGTTGATCGTATCATCGGCGATTGGACCGCGGACGTCGGACAAGCGAAACTACGTTTCTTTGCCGTCGTTGATTCGATGGCGAATTTTTTCCAGCTCTGCTACGACGAGCGTTCGACCAGTTGGAAGATCGCCAAGGTGTGGGTAGAATAATATCTTGAGGTGCTGCCAGAGAGCCGGGCGGTGAACTGCGACTGCCCGGCCGGATGGCCAGGGGCAGATTACTTCAGTGGACGCGACTTGTCGACGCGCGCTCCAATCACTCCGAGTTTATTCAGACCATTCAAAGCTGCCGTCTTGTAGGCTTCGGCGATCGTCGGGTAATTGAAGACGTTGTCGACGAAGTAGTCGATGGTGCCGCCGAAGGTCATCACGGCCTGGCCGATGTGAATAATTTCGGTGGCGCGCTCGCCGACGATGTGCACGCCGAGCAATTTGCGCGTGTCGCGGGTAAAAATGAGTTTGAGCAGGCCGTCGTGGTCGTTGTTGATCTGGCCGCGCGGCAGCTCGAAGAAATGGGCGATGCCGGTCTCATAGGCGATGCCGCGCTCGCGCAGGGTTTCTTCCGTTTCGCCGACGTAGGAAATCTCGGGGATTGTATAGATACCGAAGGGAAGATACGATCTCTTACGGGTTGACTGGCGGGCACCCAGTGCCGCCAAAGTTGCCCGACGCCCCTGATCCATCGAGGTGGCCGCCAGCGACGGAAAGCCGATGACATCCCCGACGGCGTAGACGTTCTTGACAGCGGTACGATAGTTCCGATCCACCGCGAGGATGTGATAGTCGTCTGCGCTCAGCCCAATGTTCTCCAGCCCAAGGTCGTCAGTATTGCCAAGACGGCCGGCAGTCACGAGCAAGACGTCGGCACGCAGATTCTTGCCGTTCTCCATCGTGATCGCGACGCCGGCGTGGTCGACAGCGATCTTCGCCGCGGCCGAGCCGAGTTCGAGGCGGATACCGCCATCGGCCATGAGTTCGAAAAGGACGTTGGCGAACTCGTGGTCGAGGAAGCTGAGCAGTCGCTCGCGTTTGTCAATCAGCGTAATGTCGATGCCGAGTTTGGAAAAAATGCTGGCCCACTCGCAACCGATGACACCGCCGCCGAGAATCGCCATGGTCGCGGGGATATCTTTCAACTCGATGATCGACTCGCCGTCAAAAACCCGGCGGCTGTCGTAATTGAGCCCGGGCAAATGCAGTGGTCGCGTACCGGTAGCGATGATGAACTTGTCGGCTTGGATTTCAGCAATTTGATTCTGGCCGTCGTAGACACCGATAGTTTGGCGATCGAGAAAGCGGCCATGACCGCCGATGAGAGTTATCCCGTTGCGATGGAGTTGATCGATGATGACCATCATCTCGTTTTCGACGACGATGTTCTTGCGGTGCATCAACTCCTGTACGGTAACGTTCTTCTTGAAGGCGATGTCGAAGCCGTAGAAGGAACGCTTCCTGAGACCGTCGTAATAGAGCGATGTTTCTCGAAGAGTCTTAGAGGGCAGGGTGCCGGTATGGACGCAGACGCCGCCCACGACCGAGCGTTTCTCGATGATGGCCGTCTTCTTGCCCAACTTGCAGGCCTGGATAGCTGCCCAGTTACCGGCAGGGCCGGTACCAATCACAGCGAGGTCAAACTTCTCCCGAATCATCGGCCGAATATATGTGCGAGGGCGGACTCGCACAATCATTGTGTGACAAATGTTGGACGACAGACGAAGCGAGCAAACCCCACTTGTGTAGTGGTAATTACTGGAAGTCCTTGTGGCACAAGTCGGACGGTGGGCATTATTTTTGTTGCGGGTAGGCGACAGAATTCGTATCATGTCCAATTGCCACGGGTCTTTCCGTGGATATTTGTTTTGGCGGATGAAGAGTGCATACCAACAAGAGCTGGAGGCTCGGCTGACCGTGCTGGTCGAGCCGGCCGTGGTGGAGGCAGGCGTCGAGTTGGTGGAGCTGCAATTCGTCCAGCGCAAGTCGAGCGCGCTGTTGCGGGTGCTGGTCGACAAAGTCGGCGGTGTTACGCTGGATCAGTGCGCGGAGCTGTCGCACCGGCTCTCATTCCTGTTGGAGGCGACCGATCCGATCGAGGGGCGGTATACGCTGGAGGTGTCTTCACCGGGTCTGGACCGGGCGTTGACGACGGCGGCGGATTTTCGGCGCAAGGTGGGGGAAACGGTGCGGGTGACTTTGAGCGCCGCAGCGGGAGGCCGCGAGGTGGTTGGCGAGATAATCGCGATGGAAGACAATCGACTGACCCTGCAGACCGAGACGGGCGAACAGCAATATTCGCTCGACCAGGTTGCGCGGGCGAAGATCATATTTTGATAGCGGAGTAATTGATGGAATATGACATCATCGAGGCGTTGAGTCAGATTGCCGCCGAGAAGAACATGGATATCGACTACGTCGTCGATACCTTGAAATCGTCGCTGATCACCGCCGCCAAGAAAAAGTACGGGGACGGGGACAACATCCACGTCAATATCGACCGGCGCAGCGGCGAAGTCAACATGCACGCCATCAAGAAAGTCGTAGAGTCAGTCGAGAACCCGTTTACCGAGATTTCGCTGCTGGATGCCCTCGATATCGACGAAGACGCCGAAATCGGGGACGAGGTCGAGATTTTCATCCCGTTCGAGGAATTCGGTCGCAACGCGATTGCCTCGGCCAAGCAAATCTTGATTCAGAAAGTGCGCGAAGCCGAGCGCGAGACGGTCTTCAACGAGTACTCGAAGAAAATCGGCGAGTTGGTGACGGGCACGGTGCAGCAAGTTGACAAAGGCAACATCATCGTCAATCTGGGGCGAACCGAGGCGGTGATGCCGGTGAAAGAGCAGATCCAGAAAGAGAAATACCGCCAGGGCGACCGCCTGCGCGCGATGATCGTCGATGTCCAGAAGTCGCAGCGCGGGCCGCAGGTGATCCTGTCGCGGGCCAGCAATTCGTTCCTGACGCGGTTGTTTGAGTTGGAAGTGCCGGAGATCTTCGAGCGCATCATTGAGATCCGCGCCGTGGCGCGCGAACCCGGGGAACGCGCCAAGGTGGCGGTGAGCTCGGCGGACGAGCGCATCGATCCGGTGGGCGCCTGCGTCGGCGTCAAGGGGGTGCGCGTGCAGGCGATTGTGCGGGAGCTGAACAACGAGCGCATTGATATCGTGCCGTTCCATCCCGATCCGGAGATGTTCGTGACGCGGGCACTGGCTCCGACCAAGATCGTCAAGATCGAAAGCAACAGTGAAGAGAACACGATGGTGGTAATTGTCGAGGATGACCAGTTGTCGCTGGCGATCGGCAAGGGCGGCCAGAATGCCCGGTTGGCGGCAAAGTTGACCGGCTGGAAGGTCAATATCCTGTCGGAGAAGGATTACTACGACAAGAAGCGCGAGGAAGCCGAGACCAAGGTGGAGGTGTCCAAGCTGGGAATCGGCGAGGCGACGATCAAGAAGTTGATCGAAGCGGACTACCGGTTCATTCAGGATATCCTTGAGGTTCCGGCATCGCGGCTGACCGAAATCGACGGTATCGGTCCGAAGAAGGCCGACCAGATTGTGGAAGCCGCGCGCGAGTACATCTTCCAGATGCAGCAGACCAAGGCCGAGGCGGAACAGCTGGAGGGTGACGAGGAGGAGGCGGCGGAGGAGAAAGCGGAGCGGGGACCGCGCTCGCTCAAGGATCTGTTCGTCGATGAAGACGAAAGCGAGGATGAAGACGAGGGCGAGGAAGAAAAATAGCCGACCGCCGGTGAATTCAGGGACGACCGCAACGAAAGCGTAAGAGGAGCATGGGTAAAAAGCGTTTATACGAAGTAGCCAAGGAATACAACATCTCGTCAGAGGCGATTGTCAAGCTGGTGCGCGAACTCGGGTTTACCGACGTGAAGTCGCACATGTCGACGGCCACCGATGAGATGCTGACGGCGATTGCCTCGAAGTTTTCGTTGGAGAAGGAGTCGGTCAAGCAGGAGATCGACCGGCGCAAGAAGATTCAGCGCGAGGTTGCCGAACGCGACCTGGAGGTGTTCGAGGAGGAAGAAGCCGCCGGTACCGAGAAGATCGTCTCCAAGGCGCAGGTGATCGAGCGCCAGGCCAAGGCGGCGGTGCAGTTGCGCAAGAAGAAGCGCGACAAGAAGAAAAAGAAGCGCCACAGCGACATCAGTGCCGCCGATGTCAAAGCCGCCGTCAAGAAGACGATGGCCAAGATCGATCTGGGCAAACGGATCAAGAAGTACAAGCGCCGCGAGAAACCAGACGGTACGGTGGTCGAGGAAGAGGCCAATGTCATCCAGGTGACCGAGTACATGTCGCTGGCGGAGTTGGCCACGGCCGTCGGCGCCAAGCCGGCTGATCTGATCGCCAAGTGCATGGAACTGGGCATGATGGTCACGATCAATCAGCGCCTGGATTTGACCACGATCGAGACATTGGCGCTGGAATACGGCCTGGAGATCGAAGAGGTCAAGGAAATCGGCGTCGAGGAAGAAGAGGAAGTCGAGGCCGAGGAAGACATGAAGCCGCGCGCACCGATCGTGACCGTGATGGGGCACGTCGACCACGGCAAGACCTCGCTGCTGGACTCGATCCGCAAGACGAATGTTGCCGCCGGGGAAACCGGGCTGATCACGCAGCATATCGGCGCATACCAGGTGACGTTGCCGCAGGGAAATATTACGTTCCTCGATACCCCGGGTCACGAGGCGTTCACAGCGATGCGCGCCCGCGGCGCCGACATCACGGACATTGTGGTGCTGGTGGTGGCGGCCGACGACGGCGTGATGCCGCAGACGATCGAGGCGATCGATCACGCGCGGGCCGCTGACGTGCCGATTATCGTGGCCGTCAACAAGATTGACAAACCGGGCGCCAAGCCGGAGCAGGTCAAGCAGCAGCTGGCCGGACGCGGCGTATCGCCGGAAGAATGGGGCGGCAAGAACATTTTCGTCGAAGTCTCGGCCAAGACCGGGCAGGGGGTCGACAAGCTGCTGGAAATGATTCTGCTGCAGGCGGAACTCCTGGAACTCAAGAGTAATCCCGACCATCTGGCGCGGGCGACTGTTGTCGAGGCCAAGCTGGATAAGGGTCGCGGCGTAGTCACGACCATCATCATGGAGAAGGGCATGCTGCACATCGGCGATCCGATCGTGGCCGGGATTCACTCCGGGCGTGTGCGCGCTCTGATCAACGACCGCGGCGAGCGCCGCGACGTGGTGCTGCCCGGTGAACCGGCGCAGGTCGTGGGTCTGGCCGGCGTGCCGCAGGCGGGGGATTCATTTATGGGAGTGGAGTCAGAGGCCGAGGCACGCGAAATCTCGATCAAGCGCCAGCAAATTCGCCGCGAACATGAGCACCGACAGGTCAAACGCGTCAGCCTGATGAACGTCTACGACCAGATCAAGGAAGGCGAGCGCAAGGATCTCAATATTGTGATCAAGGGCGATGTCGACGGGTCGGTGCAAGTCCTGCGCGACACTTTGGAAAAGATCAGCAACGAGGAAGTGCGGGTGAATGTGATTCACTACGGCGTCGGCGCGATTACCGAGTCGGATATTCTGCTGGCGGCGGCATCGGATGCGATCGTGATCGGTTTCCACGTGCGGCCGGATTCGCGGGCGCGCGAAGTGGCAGCGCGGGAGAAGATTGATGTGCGGCTGTACACGATCATTTACGAAGCCGAGAGCGATATCCGCAAGGCGCTGGAGGGGATGCTCGAACCCGACAAGGAAGAGCGGATCACAGGAGTGGCGCTGGTCAAGGATACGTTCCGGGTGCCGAAGATCGGCGTGATCGCCGGCTGCTACGTGCAGTCGGGCACGATTCACCGCTCCGATCATGCGCGCATCATTCGCGACAGCATCAGCGTCTACAGTGGCGCGATCAATTCGCTGCGCCGTTTCAAGGACGATGCGCGCGAGGTGCCGGCCGGGATGGAATGCGGCATCAAGATCGAGAATTTTGACGATGTCAAGGCGGGCGATTTGATTGAAGCCTTCGAGACGGTCGAGGTTGCGCGCAAGCTTTAGAGGATAATGCATCTCGCCTCGTTACGGATTGTCCTGCACATCCCGCAATCGCGTTCGCTCAAAGACAAGCGGCACGTGATTCGAGCGATCAAGGACCGGTTGAAGAATAAGTTCAATATCTCGGTCGCCGAGATTGACGACAATGATCTGTGGCAGCGGGCGACGCTGGGCGTGGCCGTCGTGGCTAATGACGGACCGTTCATCGATTCGGTGCTGTCGAGCATCGAGTCGTTTATCGCCGCGAATCCGGAAGTGGTGATCGTCGACGTGGAAAGGAATGACTACTGATGGCCGATGCTAAACGCACCGACCGCCTGCGCGAGCAAATCCGCGAGTGTTTGTCGGAGATTATCCTGCGGCGGCTGAAGGATCCGCATGTCGGCATGATCAGCTTTACCGACGTGCAGTTGTCGCGCGATCTCAGCGAGGCCAAGGTGTTCTATTCGGTCTACGGCGATGCGGCGACACGCCGCAGCACCAACAAGACGCTGGTGCGCGCCAAGGGCTTCCTGCATGCTGAATTGGGCAAAATGCTGAAGATTCGCAAGGTCCCGACGCTGCATTTCGAAATCGACAAGTCGATCGAACAGGGGGTGCGCATCCAGGAACTGCTGGAACAGATCAATAAAGAGAAAGATGACGCGGCAACAGACGATTGAGCAGATTCTGGCCCGGCTGCGAACCGGCGGCAATATTCTGATTGCCTCACACCTCAGCCCCGACGGCGACTCGATCGGCTCGCAGTTGGCGATCTACGATTTGTGCGCGCGGCTGGGCAGCCGGCCGATGATCGTGAATCACGATCCAGCGCTGCCGAAATACGCTTTCCTGCGCAAGGCCGGGTTGGTCAATCACTTTCCCCGGCGGAGCGAATATCCAGCGTTCGACACGGCGATCATTCTGGAGGCCCCCGATTGCGAGCGGATTGGCGACGTGCGCCGCCTAATTAGACCGGATTGCACGATCATCAACATCGATCATCATCCGGGGAACGGGCAGTACGGACAAATCAACTTTGTCGATGAATCGGTGTCGGCGGTCGGCATCCTGGTATACGACTTGTTTCAAGCGGCGAAGCTGGAGCCGTCGCGGGACAACGCCGATGAGCTGTTCACCTGCATCCTGACCGATACCGGCCGCTTTCGCTTCTCGAGCACGAATCCGCGAGCGATGCGCGTCTGCGCACACATGCTGGAATTGGGTACCGATACCAAGCGGATCAGCGACGCGCTGTTTGCGAGCTTTCCGGAGAATCAGCTGCGGATGTTGGGCGCGTTGTTGAGCGAGATGGAGATTCACCACAACGGCGGCAGTTGCCTGATGCTGTCGAACCAGAATTTGCGAAAACAATTCGCGCCCGACGGCGACGAGCTGGAGGGGTTGTCGGAGTATCTGCTTTACCCCGCCGGCGTGAAGGTGGGAGCATTGTTGCGGGAAATTGACGGCAGCACGACGAAAGTCTCGTTTCGATCACAGCTCGGCTACGACGTCGCGGCGGTTGCAGGTCTCTATGGCGGCGGCGGTCACCGGAATGCGGCCGGTTGTCATTTGAGCCTGCCGTTGGCGGAAGCGCGGCAGAGAGTGTTGACGCATTTCGGTGAGATGTTGGCGAATGGATGAGTTCTTGTTGGTCGACAAGCGGGCCGGGATCTCCTCGGCGGCGGTCGTGAACAAGGTGAAGTGGCTGCTGAAAGCTGCGAAGGCCGGGCATTGCGGCACGCTCGATCCGCTGGCGACGGGACTGCTGATCCTGTGCTTCGGGCGCGCGACCAAATTGGCGCAGTTCATCATCGGTGCGGAAAAGACCTACGAGGCCACGATTAAGTTGGGCGCCACGTCGACAACGTACGACGCCGACGGAGAAATCACCCCGGTGGCGGATGCCGCTGCGCCGGCACCGGCGCAGATCGAGCAGGCACTGTACCAATTTGTCGGGACGATATGTCAGAAGCCGCCGATCTATTCAGCGTTGAAAGTCGAGGGGCGGCCGTTGTATGAATATGCGCGCAAGCAGAAGCCGGTCGACGCGCGAGTTCGCGAAGTCGAAGTGAGGAAATTCGAAGTGCTGGAGTATCAGTACCCGGACTTGCGGGTTCGCATTGAATGCTCAACCGGAACCTATGTGCGCAGTCTGGCCTCCGATTTGGGGCAGCTTCTCGGCTGCGGCGGGTATATCGCGGCGCTGCGCCGGAGGGAGATCGGCCCGCACCGGGTGGAGTCGGCGATTACCCTGGAGCAAATCGAGCGGCTACGCGAAGCGGGGACGATTCAGGAAGATCAGCGCTTCCAAGGGGCACGGCGCTCGATCGAATCGATGTTGGATTTGCCGGTGCTCAATTTGACGCCGGAGCGTGAGGCCGTGGTCGAGCAGGGGGTGCCGATTCGCGGCGACGACGTGCTGAAATGCGCCGCTTCCGTGCACGCCAACGACATCGTTGCGGTGAAATCGGGCGGAGGCCGGCTGCTGGCGGTGGGACGGGCGCTGTGTGACGCTGCGCAGATGGTGGGCTACAACGGTAATCGCGTGTTCGAGTATATGCGGGTGATGTAGATGCAGGTCTTTCGCGACATCGAGGCGGCGCGGGAATTTCTGGCCAATGGCAGCGTCGTGACCATCGGCAACTATGACGGGATTCATCTTGGGCACCAAACGATTATCCGCGAGACGGTCGAGCGCGCGCATGCTGCCGGCTTGAAGTCGGCGCTGGTGACATTTGATCCGCATCCGCACTCGGTGCTGGTGCCGTCGCATGCGCCGAAATTGTTGACGACGACGGACGAGAAAATTGCCCTGCTGAGCGCGATGACGAAATTGGACGCGGTCGTAATCCTGCATTTCGACCCAATGCTGGCGCAGGTCAGCGCCGCGGAGTTCCTCGAGGAATACTTGCTCGGCGGTCTCTCGTGCCTGATTCTGGTGATCGGCTACAACCATGCGTTTGGTCACAACCGGGAAGGCAACATTGCGTTTCTCCGGCGGATGGCGCCGCGGCGCCGATTCCAGCTGGTGACGCTCGATCCGATTCTGTTCGCGGGAGCCCCGGTCAATTCCAGCCGGGTGCGTGAGACGATGCAGCACGGCGATTACACCGATGCCTTGCGGATGCTGGGGCACGAGTTTACGCTCAGCGGGAGGGTGGTGCGCGGCAAGGGAATCGGTCGAAGTCTCGGGTTTCCAACGATTAACGTCAAGATCGGCGGGGCGAAAATCATTCCACCAGCGGGAGTTTACGCGGCGTATACTTTAATTAGGTCGGAAAAACGCTTCGGGATGATGTATATTGGTGAGAATGCGCAGGATTTCGACTTCGAGGTCAACCTCTTTGATTACAGCGGCGACCTCTACGGGAGCGAAGTGACGGTGATCCCGACCGCCTTTATCCGCCGCGCCATCCGCTTTGAACAGGAGAGCGATTTGGTGCGCCAGATCGGTGAAGATGAGAAAACAATAAGAATGTTGGATAACAGAGTTTAAGGAGTAGTAACGTGCCTCTTTCAAAGGACAAGAAGCAGGAAATCATCAGCCATTTCCGGCTTCACGACACGGACACCGGTTCGCCGGAAGTCCAGATATCGCTGCTGACGCAGCGAATCAACGAAATGACGCTGCACATGCAGAAGAACCCGAAGGACATGCATTCGCGTCACGGATTGCTGAAAATGGTCGGCAAGCGCAGACGGCTGTTGAATTACCTGCGCCGCTCGGATGTGGAGAGCTACCGTCATCTCGTCAATCAATTGGATCTGCGTCGCTAAGACGGAAACAAGGAACTTAGATGCAAAAATTTACCATGGAATTGGGCGGCCGCGAGCTGTCGATAGAAGTCGGTCGCGTCGCGCGCCAGGCCGACGGCGCCTGTTGGGTGCGCTTCGCCGATACCGTCACGATGGCGACGGTATGCGCCGCCGACAAACCAGATTTTGGGAAAGGCTTTTTCCCGTTGTCGGTTGATTACCGCGAAAAGACCTATGCCGCCGGCAAAATCCCGGGCGGTTTCTTCAAACGCGAAGGCCGGCCCTCGGAAAAGGAGACTCTGACTTCACGACTGATCGATCGGCCGCTGCGGCCGATGTTCCCCGAAGACTTCATGAACGAAGTCCAGGTGATGGTGCAGGTGTTGTCGGCCGATCAGGAGAACGACGGCGACGTGCTGGGCATCGTCGGCGCCGCGGTGGCGTTGGCGATTTCCGATATCCCGTTTGAACACACGATTGCCGGCGTTCGGGTGGGTTTGATTGACGGCGAGTACATCGTCAACCCGACTTTCAGCCAACTCGAGGATTCCGTGTTGAATCTGATCGTGGCCGGCACGCCGGAACACATTATCATGGTCGAAGGCGGCTGCTCGGAAATCACCGAGGAAGAGATGGTTGGTGCGCTGGCCTTCGGGCACGAACAAATTCGCCAGATTTGCGGCCTGATCAAACAGATCCAGGCTGCGGTCGGCAAGGCGAAGAAGCCGGTGCAGAAGCCGGAAATTCCCGACGGATTGTTCGCTCGGGTGGAAAGTCTGACCAAGGCGCGTCTGATCGCCGCCAACGATTTGACGGAAAAACATGACCACGATCAGACGGTCGGGCAGATTATCGACGAGACTAAGAAAGCGCTCGAAGACGACTTCCCGGATTGCGGCCAGTGGATCTTCAATTACTGCGAGAAATTCGTGCAGGACGATATGCGCATGCGGATTCTCAAGACGGAGCGCCGCCTCGACGCCCGCGATCTGCGCACGATTCGACCGATCACCTGCGAAGTCGGCGTGCTGCCACGCACGCACGGTTCCGCGTTGTTTACGCGCGGGCAGACGCAGGCGCTGGTCGTGACGACGCTCGGCACCAAGATGGACGAGCAGATCGTCGACGCGCTTGAAGGCGAGTCGAAAAAGTCGTACATGCTGCACTACAACTTCCCGCCGTTTTCCACGGGCGAAGTCAAGCCGAACCGCGGCCCGGGACGCCGCGAAATCGGCCACGGGGCACTGGCCGAGCGTTCGCTCGAACCGGTGCTGCCGGCGGAGGAGAATTTCCCCTACACGATTCGCATCGTCTCAGACATCATGGAGTCGAACGGTTCGTCCTCGATGGCATCGGTCTGCGGCGGCTCGTTGTCGCTGATGGATGCGGGTGTGCCGATCAAGGCGCCGGTGGCGGGTATTGCCATGGGCCTGATTTTGGAGGGCAGCGAGTACAAAATCCTGACCGATATTCTGGGCGCCGAGGATCACTACGGCGACATGGATTTCAAGGTGGCGGGGACGCGCGACGGGATCACAGCGTTTCAGCTTGACATCAAGATCGGCGGGCTGACCATCGACATCATGCGCGATGCGCTGGCGCGCGCCAAGGAAGCGCGTCTGAAGGTGCTGGACACCATGGATC
Source organism: Candidatus Zixiibacteriota bacterium (assembly GCA_020853795.1). Lineage (NCBI taxonomy): Bacteria > Pseudomonadati > Candidatus Zixiibacteriota > Candidatus Zixiibacteriota bacterium. The sequence goes on along the minus strand of JADYYF010000133.1, from coordinate 9,987 downwards.
AAACGATCGCGCAGCCGCGCGCGGACATTTCGATGTATGCGCCGCGCATCATCACGATCAAGATCAAGCAGGATCGCATCGGCGAGGTGATCGGCCCCGGCGGCAAGATGATCCGCTCGATTATTGAGGCGACCGGCGCCAAGATCGACATCGATGACGACGGCACGGTGGTGATCGCGTCGGTGGACGGCGATGCCGGTCTGAAGGCGCGGGATATGATCCTGGCGCTCGTCGAGGAGCCGGAAGTCGACAAGATTTACACCGGCAAGGTCAAGCGCATTGCGGAATTCGGCGCCTTCGTCGAGATCATCCCGAACACTGACGGCTTGCTGCACGTTTCGGAAATCGCGCATCACCGGGTTGAGCATGTCGAAGATGTGCTCAAGGTCGGCGACATGATCGAGGTCAAGGTGTTGTCGGTTGATGCCGACGGCAAGATCCGGCTGTCGAAGAAGGCGCTGACGCCGCGGCCGGAGGGGATGCCGGAGTACGAGCCGCGCGGTGAGCGCCGGCCGCACGGCAGCCACCGCGGCGGCGATCGTGACCGTCGCCCGCGCGACAACCGGGACCGGGGACGCCGCGACCGTGATTGACGCCAAGTATCGGCGCACCATATTGGAGAACGGGATCCGCGTCGTCACCGAGCAGATCCCGTACATCAAGTCGGCATCCCTGGGAATCTGGGTCGATGTTGGCAGCCGCAACGAGGATGCGCGGATCAACGGCATTTCGCATTTCATCGAGCACATGTGCTTCAAGGGGACGAAGCGCCGGAACGCGAAAGAAATCGCGCAAAGCCTCGAGACCCTCGGCGGCACGCTGAACGCCTTTACCAGCCGCGAGCACACCTGCTACTACTGCCGGGTGCTCGACGAGCATTTTGACATCGGTTTCGACGTCCTCGCCGACATCGTCACCGACTCAGTATTTGATCCGACGGAACTGGAGCGGGAGAAAGAGGTCATCCTGGAAGAAATCAAGGATGTCTTCGATACGCCGGCCGATCTGGTGCACGACTACTTTGCGGGCGCCGTTTGGGATCCGCATCCGCTCGGGCAGACGATCATGGGCGAGGCGGACGGTATCAAGAAGTTGATGCGGCAAGATCTGGTCGACTTTGTTTCGCGCAATTACACGGCCGATCGGATCATCGTGGCGGCGGCGGGCGCGGTCGAGCATGAGCGTGTGGTGGAGCTGACGGAGAAAGCACTGCACGTGGGGCGACCGAACGGCGGCAATCAGTTGACGCGGCCGATTTACGAGCACGGGCAGAGGATCATCCATCGGCGCGATCTGACGCAGACGCACATCTGCCTCGGCTTTCCCAGTATCCCGTTTGACGATCCGGATCGCTATACGATGTTGATTCTGAACACGCTGCTTGGCAGCGGCATGGGTTCGCGGCTGTTCCAGTCGGTGCGGGAAGAGCGCGGGTTGGTCTATTCGATCTATTCGTATCAAGACTTCTATCACGACACGGGCTTATTCGGCATCTATCTCGGCACCGACACGAACAAGGCGCGCGAGGCGCTGACGGTGATCCTGCAGGAGTTGGCGGCGGTGAAGGCGGAGGCGTTGACGGAGGCGGAGATCGAGCTGTCCAAGTCGCAACTCAAGGGCAGCATGATGCTGTCGCTGGAGGGATCGTACAACCGCATGAACCGGCTGGCGCGTCACGAATTGTTTCTGCACGAGTTTGTTTCGCTGGAGCAGACGGCGACGGAGATCGATGCGGTCACGCTCGCGGACGTGCGGCGGCTGGCGCAGCGCGTGTTTGACGAACGGCTGTTGACGATGGTGGCACTGGGACCGGTGGCCGAGAAACTGAAGGATCAGGTCGACTGGTCGGTGCTTAAGAACTGAGTGACAGTGATGATTTGGGTGTACGCCGCGATTGCCGCAGTAGTGGTCGCGGCGATTTGCTTTGCGGTAGTGCTGAAGCAGCGCCTGGGTATACAGCCGCGCGTGTTGATGCTGCACAGTCTGCGGCCGCGATGGTTGGATATTTCCGCCGTGCGGGGCGAGCAGTTCGAGCAGTTGCTGCAGGTGATTGCCGAATGCGGTTTGAGAGTCGGCACTCTCGAAGAAGCGGTAGCTGATCGCGGCGTAGTCGCATTGACGTTTGACGACGGCTATGACGACCTGATGCAGCTTCTGCCGTTGCTCGAGCAGAAGCGGATTGCGATCACCGTGTTCATACCGACGGCGTTCATCGGCAAGCCGAACGCGTGGGACAATATCCTGCTGCGCGACAAGCGACGCCATCTGGATGCAGTGCAGATCCGGCAATTGGCAGCGGCCGGCGCGAGCTTTGGCTCGCACGGGCATTCGCACGGTGACTTATGCGCGCTGCCGACCGCAAAATTGCAGCGGGAAGTGGTGGATTCGAAAGCAATGCTGGAAGAGCTGACCGGCAGGGAAGTGCGGCATCTGGCGTTTCCCTTTGGCCGCGGTGAGGATCGCGTGATTGTGGCGGCGAAGGCGGCGGGATTCACTCATTGCTGGGCAGCGGCGCCGCGACGAGCTTTTGGGAGCGGATGCAGCCGGGTCGCGATCAACGCCTTTGATTCGCGCTTCACGATGAGAGCCAAGCTCACCGGTTCGCTGCTCGGGGGCATCGAAGTGCTTAAGGCCGCCGCGATCAGTCGTTGCGCGCAATTGACGCCGCTGAGTCGCAAGATTCTCTGAGCGATCGCGGATTCTGCTTGCGGTTGGCTGCAAATCTTCTAATTTTCTCCGATAAATCTCAACGTGGAAGTGAATATGATCGACTGCTATATCGAAGAACTTGGCCAATATGTCGGCCAGGAAGTGCGGCTCAAAGGCTGGGTATACAACACGCGCTCTTCCGGCAAGGTGCGCTTCATCGTGTTCCGCGACGGCACCGGCATGATTCAGGGGGTGCTCGTCAAGAGCGAAGTGACCGAAGAAGTGTTCAATCGCTTCGACCAGCTTACTCAGGAGACCTCCGTGATGATCAGCGGACCCGTGAAGGAAGAGGAGCGCGCTCCGGGCGGCTACGAGATGCTGGTCAAGGACCTGCAAGTCGTGCAGGTCAGCAGCGATTATCCAATCTCGCCGAAGGAACACACCACCGGCTTCCTGATGGAGCATCGCCACCTGTGGCTGCGTTCGACGCGGCAGTGGCACATCATGCGCGTGCGCAACGAGATCATTCAGGCGATTCGGCAGTACTTCTACGAACGCAAGTTCGTGCTGATCGACACGCCGATCTTGACCGGCGCGATCGGCGAAGGCGCTTCGACGCTGTTCGAAACGCAGTACTTCGACATCGGCAAGGCCTACCTGGCGCAGACGGGCCAGCTCTATCTTGAGGCGGCCTGCATGGCGCACGGCAAGGTGTATTGCTTCGGACCGACCTTCCGCGCCGAAAAATCGAAGACGCGGCGCCACCTCACCGAATTTTGGATGATCGAGGCGGAACTGGCGTACTGCGACATCGTCGGCGACATGGACCTCCAGGAAGACATGATCTGCTACATCGTCGAATGGGTGCTCGACAAGGCGTCCGACCATTTGGTCGCGCTGGAACGCGATCTGATGAAATTGATTGGGATTAAGAAGCCGTTTTATCGGATCAGTTACGATGAGGCGGTCGAGCGTCTGCAAAAGACCGGCTCTAAGATCACCTGGGGTATGGATCTGGGCGGCGAAGATGAGACGGTCCTGACCAACATGTTCAATCGGCCGGTCTTCATCTACAATTATCCGCGTGAGGCGAAGGCCTTCTACATGAAGCGCAATCCGGAGCGTCCGGAGGTCGTCCTGTGCGCCGACCTGTTGGCGCCGGAGGGATACGGCGAGATCATCGGCGGGTCGCAGCGTGAGGACAATCTCGAGTGGCTGATTGATTCGATCAGGCACCACAATCTGCCGTTGGAGCCGTTCGAGTGGTATCTCGACTTACGGCGCTACGGTTCAGTGCCGCATGCCGGCTTCGGGCTCGGGATCGAACGCACGGTCGCGTGGATCTGCGGATTGCCGCACGTGCGGGAAACCATTCCATTCGCGCGCATGTTATACCGTTTGTATCCGTAGCGTTGATACGGTTCGGCGGCCAGTAATCAGGAATTTCACTCGATGAAGAGCGATAGAGAGAGCAGATCCGACGCCCGCAGCGGCTACGATTTTGCGCGGATTGAGCAGAAATGGCAGGAGCGCTGGGAGCGCGAGAAGCTGTTCCATGCTCCCGAACTGCCGCGCGAAAAATACTACGTGCTGGTGATGTTTGCCTATCCGTCCGGCGACATGCACATGGGCCACTTCCGTAACTACATCATCGGCGATGCGGTCGCGCGCTACCAGTGGATGCGCGGCAAGGATGTGCTGCATCCGTTCGGCTGGGACGCGTTTGGACTGCCGGCCGAACAGGCGGCGATCAAGCGCGGGTTGCATCCGGCCGAGTGGACGATGAAGAATATCGAAGTTTCGCGCAATACGTTGAAGAAAGTCGGTATTTCGTTCGATTGGGACCGGGAAGTTACGACGTGTCTGCCGGAGTACTACCGCTGGAGCCAATGGATCTTCTTGCGAATGTACGAGAAGGGGCTCGCGTATCGAAAGGACTCGCTGGTCAACTTCTGTGCGACCTGCAATACCGTGCTCGCGAACGAACAAGTGGAGTCGGACGGCACCTGCTGGCGCTGCCACAACCCGGTTGCCAAGAAGCGGCTGAATCAGTGGTATCTTAAGATCACCGAGTACGCCGACCGTTTGCTGACCGGGTTGGATCATCTCGAGGGCTGGTCGGAACGCTTGAAAGCGATGCAGCGAAATTGGATCGGCAAATCGGTCGGCTGCGAGATCAAGTTCAAGCTCGAAAATTCTAACTTAGATATACCAGTGTTTACGACGCGTCCCGACACGATCTTCGGCGTCACTTTCATGGCCATTGCGCCGGAAGCGGAGCTATTGGCGAAGCTGCCGATTCCGGCCGAACGGCGAGCGGCGGTGGACGCCTATATCGCCAAGTCGATTGCGAAGTCGGAAATCGAGCGGCAGGCGGAGACTCTCGACAAGGACGGCGTCTTCACCGGCTTGCACGCAGTTAACCCGTTCAGCGGTGAGAAAGCCCAACTCTGGGTGGCCGATTATGTACTCGCTTCCTACGGCACGGGCGTGGTCATGGGTGTGCCGGCTCACGATCAGCGCGATTTCGCATTTGCCAAGACCTACGGTATTCCGATCAAGGTCGTGATCAAGCCGGAAGGCGGTCCTGAGCCGGTCGTCGCCGAGATGGCCGATGCCTATGTTGAGAAAGGCGCGATGTGCAATTCGGGCCAGTTTAACGGTTTGGTGGGTCAAGCGGCGATTGCCGGCGTGATTGACTATTCCGAGCAGCAGAACATCGGCAGCCGCAAAGTGAATTTCAAGCTGCGGGATTGGCTGATTTCGCGCCAGCGCTACTGGGGCACGCCGATTCCGATCATTCATTGCGATCACTGCGGAGAAGTCGCCGTGCCGGATACGGAATTGCCGGTCTTGCTGCCGACGGAGGGGGTCGATTACATCCCGAAAGGCCGCTCACCGCTGGCGGATGTTGAGGCCTGGGTTAATGTCAAGTGCCCGAAATGTGGCGGGCCGGCGCGCCGCGACGCCGACACAATGGACACCTTCATCTGCTCGTCGTGGTACATGCTGCGCTATACCGATAATCATTCGAGCACGGCACCGTTTGCGTCTGCGAAGGCCAACGCCTGGATGCCGATCGACCTGTATATCGGCGGTATCACTCATGCGACCGGCCATCTGATCTATTTTCGCTTCTTCACGCAGTTCCTTCACGACTTAGGGCTGTTAAATTTCGACGAACCGGCGCTGCGCGTCTACAATCATGGGATGGTGATGGACGCGACCGGCCGGGTGATGTCCAAGTCGCTGGGGAACGTTGTCAGTCCGATTGACGTAATGAAGGAGCGGGGGGTCGATGTTTCGCGTTTGGCGATGTTCTTTGCCGCCCCGGCCGATAAGGAATTACCCTGGACGACCGAGGGCTTGGTAGGCGTCGAGCGCTTCCTGAGCCGCTTCTACCGAATTGTTGAGCAAGTCGCAGGAGCACCGGTCAAGTCGCCGTCGCAGAGCAGCTTGGACACGGGCAAGCTCGACGAACAGTCAAAATCCGCCTACATCAGACTGAACCAAACTATTAAGAAAGCCACAGAAGACATGGAGCGGCTGTCGTTTAACACGGCGGTAGCCGCGATCATGGAATTCTTTGGCAGCTACACGCCCAAGGACCATCCGGACGCTTTCGACCACTTCGTGGTATCCCGGATCGTCCAGGTCATCGCGCCGATGGCACCGCACTTCGCTGACGAAGCATGGGAAATGCTGGGCAATCGCGACTCGATCGTGAAGTCGAAGTGGCCGCAATTCGATCCGAAGGCAGTGCAGTTCAACACGGCTGTCGTGGCGATCCAGATCAACGGCAAGGTGCGCGATGAAATTGAAATCGAGCGCGGCGCCGGAGAGGACGCAGTGAAGCAGCTTGCTTTGGATAGCGAGAAGGTCAAGCGGAACATCGATGGCAAGCAGATCGTCAAGATCATCTACGTAAAAGAGAAGCTCCTAAGCATCGTTGTGAAGTAAGGGGGGAGCTGCAAAGCGAGTGGATAAGCGCAGGCGAAGGTGTCTTGCATTTCCGTATATTTATATAATATATATTATCAGACGATTACGCTGTGCATCATTCTCAGGATTTGGACTTAGCTTGCCCCTTGACTCCACCCCTATCGTCGGTCGACAGCTATGGGGAGAATCCTTCACTTGGCAGGTTCAAGGCGGGTCCTGCGGTGTGCGGATTCTGGCAAGACGCGTAGTTAACATATGCTGGGACAGCACGTTAAGTGAGCCATAGTCGACGAAGCGATTTCGGCGCGCGGTTTGCATTTATCGCAACAGAATTCTAATGGCGAGGTCGCAATGAAGCGAATGAAGCGAAAGAATGAGAACGGCTTTACCCTGCTGGAAGTGATGGTAGGCTTGGTGATCTTCACCCTGGGCCTGCTGCTGCTCAGCTCGATGCTGGTTGTCGCTCTGCGCGGCAACGTCTGGTCGGGCAAGACGACGTTAATCGTACAGGCTACGCGTGAAAAGATTGAGGAATTCCGCCGTTTGCCGGACGAGTCGATGGTGAGCGGGTCGGATGTGCGCGGGCGACTTAATCGTGTTTGGGAGGTTGAGGACATCGATGCGAACCTCAAGCAATTGCGGGTGATCGTGAGCTATCACGATGAGAAAGATGTCGAGCGGGCCTGCAGCACCGTAACTTACATTCAGGTAGGTGAATAACATGATGCAGCTAAAGTATCGTATTAAGCGGCTGCGGCAACAGCGAGGATTCACGATCCTGGAGGTGCTGGTTGCGGCCTTAATCGCATCGTTTGCAGTCGCTGCCGGAATGAAGGTTCTGATCAATCAGAATCAGAACCACATCATTCAGGCCGGTGTGACGGAGATGCAGCAAAACGGGCGGGCGGTCGTCGATGAATTGGTAGAAAAGATCCGGCAGGCCGGCTACCGCCTGCAGCCGGGCATTCTCAGTCTCACCGCTTGGAACGCCAACCCGGACACGATCGCGATTGTGTTCATGGCCGAACCGCTGTGTACGGCGTCGCTTTCGATTGCGATGTCCTCGCCGACGGCGGATGTCACCTGCGAGGATGCCGACTTGAGCGGCTTCAAGCCGAACACGTGGGCCTACATCTACGATGCGGTCAAGGACAGCGGCGAATACTTCTACGTGACCGACGTGGACGAGGGCGCGGGCGAATTGCAGCACAGCACCGGCTCGCTGTCGAAGTCATATCCGCTGAATGCCAAGGTTTACATGCTTGACTTCTACAAGTACTACATTGACGCCAGCGACACGCTGAGTCCGAAATTCGTCATGGAGAAGAACGGGGGTGACCCGGTCATTTATGCCGACAACATTTGCGACCTGCAGTTCCGTTACACGATGGCCAATGGCGCGGTCTATGATACGATCGCCGTCGACCGCTACGTGCGCGAGGTGCTGATCGAGGTGGTCACGCGCACGGAACGCAGCGACTTGTTTGTCGGCGACTTCCGCTACGACACGCTGCGGTCGAGCGCGATGGTCCGCAATCTGACAATGTAACAAGCGAGGAAATATGCGAAGAAGTGACCTGAACCAGAGCGGCTTTACGACGCTCATCTTCCTCTCGTTGCTGTTGATGCTGTCCCTACTCGGCATCAATGCGATCATGACCTCGACGACCGAGGTGGAGATTGCCGGTTACGAGATGAATTCGACCAATGCCCTGTATGCAGCGGAAGCCGGATTGGAGAAGGCCAGTGCGGCGCTGACCAGCCAGTACAACAAATTCGGGAAGCCCCCGTCGTCGATGCCGGCGGACTCCTTCAACGTCGGCAAGTTCGGGGTGACGTTTGAAGTCACCAAGCCGGGCGCGACGGTGTCAAAAGTCTTGACGCAGGGCGCCTATCGCGGGCTCTATGCCCTTTCGGACGAGTATGTGATTACGGCCTCGGCCCGGTCGGCGGGCACCCAGGCTGCGACGACGCTGCAGATGACGGTTGACGCCTCGGTAGTGCCGGTGTATCAGTTTGCCGTGTTCTATGAGGACGATCTGGAGATTGCTCCCGGCCCGGCCATGACGCTGAACGGCCGCGTGCACTCCAATTCGGACATGTATCTGCAGTCGAACAATACGTTGAAAATTGACTCCTATACTACGGCCGCCGGCAACATCTATCACGGCCGCCATCCCCTGTCGGGCCAGACGATGAGCACCGGCACGGTTGAGATCAAGGACGCGGGCGGCACTTACCGGAACATGAAAAACGCCGACAACACCTGGCTCGATGCCAGCGATGCCGACTGGGTGAACAAGTCGATCGCGCGCTGGGCCGGCAAGGTAGAAGACAAGAATCACGGCATGACGGAGTTGAAGCTGCCGGTGGTGGCTTCGGGTGAACCGAAAGACATGACGCGGCGCGCCGGCTCAGACAACATCGACAGCTACGAGCGCAAAGCCGGGCTGAAGATCATTGACGGGCAGGTGATGTGGCGCAAGCCGGATTCGACGTGGCAGAATGTTACTGCGGACTTCACGTCGGCGGGTATCCTGTCCACGAAGACCTTCTACGACGATCGCGAGGATAAGAACGTCAATTCGTACGACATCGATATTGCCAAGCTGAATACTTCGGCCTATTGGCCGAATGGCGGCATCATCTACAGCTCGAATACCGACGGCTCCAACCTGACAGCAACGCGCCTGAAGAATGGCGCGGAACTGAAGGAGGGCTTGACGGTGTGCTCCGAGAATCCGCTGTACACGGTTGGCAATTACAATTCCGTGAACAAGAAACCGGCTTCCATCATGGCCGACGCCTATACCGTGCTGTCGACGGCCTGGAGTGACGCCAACAGCGCCCTGGCCCTCAGTAACCGCACGGCAGCGGAGACCAAGGTCAATGTGGCGTACATGACCGGCAATCGCCCCTCCGGCACCGGTGGCAGCACCTACTCCGGCGGTTTTGAGAACCTGCCGCGCTTCCTCGAGAACTGGACGAACAAGAAGTTCTACTGGACCGGCTCGGCGGTTGATTTGTGGGCATCGGAGAAGGTGACCGGTTTATGGGGCGGCAGCTACTACAGCCCGCCCGACCGTGTCTGGGCCTTCGACCTGGACTTTCTGGATCCGAACAAGCTGCCGCCGGGCACACCGCTGATTTCGATTGTCATGAAGACATCGTGGCGGGAGATCACTCAGTCCACGCAGTATGTCGTAGAATAACAAGCCCGTCTTCCCTGATCGGTGGCGCGCGGTGGACAGATGTCCGCCGCGCGCTGCTGTTTGGACGAGCTAAGCTTGGGTGCGCAGCAGACGATCTTGAGGCTACCGAGCGCACTCACCAGTGGTCTGATATCGGGGGCTGTTACGCTGAAGGCAATAGAAAGGAAATTCGCTTCGTCCACAG
>JADYYF010000132.1 GCA_020853795.1 Candidatus Zixiibacteriota bacterium | reverse complement strand
TCGGTCAGATCGATACGGCCAAAGAGGTTGACCGAGATCAAGTTGAGCACGATGAGGATGACAACGATCAGAGCGATCGCCGAGAATCCGGTCAGGGCCAATTTCTTCTTCATTGTCCTACCTCCACTTCCGGGATTCAGTGGTTTTGACCGCCAGATAGATGAAGAGGAAGATCATCGATCCGTAGTAGATCAGGTCACGGGTGTCGATCACGCCGCGCGAGATATTGCGGAAGTGATAATCGATCGAAAGGAACTCAAAGGCGGACGCCAGCGCCGCCGGCAGAAACGGCAGCACCTTGTCGAGCATGAAGAGGGCGAAGATGATGACGAAACCGACGATGAAGGCGACGATCTGATTCTGCGTCAACGACGAGGTGAAGACACCGATGGAGATGTAAACCGCGCTCATCAAGAGCAGGCCGAGGTAGCCGCCGAAGGAAGCGCCGAAGTCAGCATTGCCGAGCGAGGCAACGGTGAGATAGGCCACGAACGTGAGCAGGATCGAAAGCGCCGTGAGGGCAAAGGCCGCGAGGAATTTGCCGAGGACGATTTCCGAATCCTTGACCGGCATGGTGACCAGAATCTCGATCGTGCCGGAGCGGCGTTCCTCGGCAAGCAACCGCATGGTCACCGCCGGGATGAAGAACATCAGCACGAAGGAGGAGATGTTGAAGAGGCTGCGCAGGTCGGCGGAGTTGATCAGGAACAGCGTGCTGGAAAAGAAGTAGCCGGAGATCAACAGGAACAGCGTGATCACGATATAAGCGACCGGCGAGTTGAAATAGGAGCGCATCTCGCGGCGAAAGATCGTTAAGACATTATTCATGGGCGCCTCCCTTGGTCAGTTCGCGGAAGACGTCTTCGAGGCTGGAGACATCCTGCGCCATTTCGAGCAAAGTCCAGTTGTTGGCGACCACCTTGTGGAAGATGTCTGCGCGGGGATCACTTCCCGGCCGGCAGACGACTTCGCATTTGGCGGTGCCGTTATGCGCGTCGATCTTGACGGCTTCCACACCGTCGATTTCGAGCAACTGCGGGCGGATGACATCGGGCGACTGATCGATTTCCAGCCGCAACGTCTTCTTGCCTGCCAGCGAACGTTGCAGTTCGTCGGGAGCGCCGTTGGCAACGATCCTGCCCTTGTTGATGATCATCACGTGATCGCAGGTGGCTTCCACCTCCGGCAGGATGTGGGTGCAGAGGATGACAGTCTTCTGCCGGCCGAGGGTTTTGATCAGGTTGCGAATTTCGACGATCTGGTTGGGGTCGAGACCGACGGTGGGCTCGTCAAGGACGAGGATTTCCGGATCATGGATCATCGCCTGGGCCAAGCCGACGCGCTGGCGGAAGCCCTTGGACAGCTCGCCGATGTTGCGCGCGATGACTTCGCCGAGGCCGCACATCTCGACCACCTGTTTGATGCGACGATTGCGGCCGTTGCCGCTGTTGCCGCGCAGGGACAGGACGAATTCGAGATACTCGATGACGGCCATTTCCGGATACAGCGGCGCGGATTCGGGCAGATAGCCGATCTTGCGGCGCACCTCCATCGACTGCTCGACGACATCGAGCCCGTCGATCGTGATGCGGCCCGAGGTGGGCGGCATGTAGCATGTGATAATGCGCACCGACGTCGTTTTGCCCGCACCGTTCGGTCCGAGGAACCCGAGGACCTGGCCGGTCGGGACGGAGAACGAGATATCGTCGACGGCGACGACGTCGGCATACTTTTTGGTCAGGTTCTTGACTTCAATCACCTTCAACCCTCTCCCGGTTTTCAAAATTTCTCAACGTGGGAATTGATGCCGGCCGTTATCGACGGCGAGCAGACTCCGTCACGTCACGGTGAATGGATAATCTACAAATCTTGCGGCGTCAGAGTTCCCGCTTCTCCCTCAATATCGACCAAAGGGTCAAGACACTCAGAAGAACTCGCAACGGCTGATCGCGAATGAGGCATCGTACACCTCATTAAAAGCGGCACCCGCGAGCGGTTTGGCCATCACGACGTTGTAAGCGCCGCGATCGCAGGTGTACCGCGACTGAACCAGGACATCGGCCGCCGCCGGGTCGAAGACGAAGGTCAGGTAGACGCCTTCCCGCGTGCGGGCCTCCAGCGACTTGATCAGTTCACGATAGGTTTTCTTATTCTCGGCGACGATTTCGATGACCCGGCTGGAGCCAAACTGACGCGAAGCCAGGACGTGGCCCAGCGGGGTAACTTCGGAGTTGGCCGGTTCGTAGGCGCCCATGCGCTCGAGGTACGGCAGCCGGTATTGGGAGCGATAGACGAAGCCACAGCGGTTGCGCATGGCGCGGGCGAAGTTAGCGACCACCTGCCGCTGTTCCGGCGGAGCGAGTTTGGACTTCGACTTAAGTCGCGGCACCTCGGATTTTCGCGGCAAGATGCGGTAGAGGTGCGCGTAACCGTCGACGAGGGACAAATCCCGGTAGCCGACCGACTCATACCAGGCGTGGGCGACGATCGAGCGCGAGGTGGTCAGGAAGCTGAAGCGATGGCCGCGGCCGCGCAGATAGTCCTCGGCGGCGGCGAGCAACTTGCGGCCGACGCCCTGCCGCTGGCAGGAGGGCCGAGTCGTGACGGCCCAGATGCCGCCGACCAATTCGACCTGGCCGTGCCGATCGCGAGTCGGGATTTCCATGACGCCGACGAAGCCGACGAGTTGGCCATCAAGCAAGCCGCAGAAGCCGAGCGGCGTTCCCTGCAACCAGTCTTCATCTGCCGCCCAGTCTGCGACCCAGCGCGGCGAGGCGAGAAAGCCGAACGATTGTGCCCAGAGGTGGAACAGGTCGGACTTGTCAGGCAGGTCGCGGTAAGTGACAATCGTCAATTCCATGAGACAGATCTCCGAATTGTAAGAGTCGGGAAAGCAAGAGCCAAGATGGTGCGGATGTCCTTGGAAGCAATGAATTCTGGCCGGGAATTAAGTGGAGGGGGGAGGATTCGAACCTCCGAAGGCAGCGCCGACAGATTTACAGTCTGTTCCATTTGACCACTCTGGAACCCCTCCAAAAGTAGTCGCTGAATATATGCGTTTTCGCCGACGGTGCAACAGATTTTTGCGGTGACGGCGATGGGATTACCGCTAATCGCCGGTGCGCTTGATTTCAAGTTGGACACGGCGCGCGGCCGGAACGGCGATTTCGAAGTAAACAGTATCGCCCCAAGCAACAGTGTCGGCATCCAGATCGACGGAGAAAAATTCCGGTGGATCTTTGTAGGCTTTCGAGACGCCGGAGGTGGCGGTGTCGCAACATTCATGAGCCGGAATGCGCTGAGCGTCGTTGCGGATGCGGAAGTCCCAAGAGTTGTCATAGGAGCCGGCCACCATACGGATTTGGTACTTCCCCGTGGCAGCGCGAGCGTCGTTGATCATTTGATCCCAGCAGAAGCAGTAATAGCCGACCTCAAGCTGCAGATCGACGAAATTGGGATCGATCGGGGTGCGCGGGACAAAGCCGTTGTCGTCGTCGCTGCAGGAAACCAGCAGCGCTGCCAACGTTGTCACGGCAAGCACAAGTATAGTGACCAAAATCCGACAGAACGTGTTCATGTAGTCCTCCCTGCCCTAATGCCGGTGGTTGTGTATCAGGTGGCTCAGATCGCCCGCGATCAGATTGCTGATCGGCGGCTGTTTGAGGAAGTCGTGCGGGAAGCCGAGTTCGATTTCGGAGACTTCGTCCAGGCGCATCATCTGATCGGCGTTGAGTTCGAAGTCAAGAGCATCGAGGCTCTCTTTGAGTTGTGTGGCGGTGCGAGCACCGATGATGGGAATTACGACTTGATCGCGCTGGCGCGCCCAATTGAGGGCGATCTGCACCGAGGGGCGGCCGACCTCATCGGCAACCTTGTCGACCACAGCGGCAATGCGCATCGCGCGCTCGTTGCGGCGAGAGGAATCGGGCTTAACGCGGCCGGTAATGCCGGGTTCGTTGTTCTTGCGGCTGTATTTGCCCGACAAGGCGCCGCCACCGAGGACGCCCCAGGGGGTGACGGCCAGATCCAAAGCCTTGGCCATCGGCAGCAGATCGCGTTCGGGAGCGCGCTGCAGCAGGCTGTATTCGATTTGCAGGGCAACAAAGGGGGTCCAACCGCGCAAGTCGGCGATCGTGTTGGCGATTGAGACAATCCAGGCCGGGGTGTCGGAGATGCCGATGTAAAGAACTTTGCCGGCGCGAACGACGTCATCGAGCGAGCGCATGACTTCATCGATCGGCGTCATGAAATCCCAGGCGTGCAGCCAGTAGAGGTCGATGTACTCGAGGCCGAGGCGCTTGAGGCTGTTGTCGAGCGACTGGATCATGTTCTTGCGGCTGTTGCCGGAAAAGGAGACATCGCCCTTGCGCATGCTGAGGGTGTATTTGGTGGCAACGACGTATTTCTCGCGATCGGGTCGCACGAATTCGCCGACGAAGCGCTCGCTGGTGCCCTCGGTGTAGCGGTTGGCGGTATCGATGAAGTTGCCACCGCGTTCAACGAAGAGCTCGAACTGTTTGCGGCTCTCTTCTTTAGAAGCGCCCCAGCCCCATTCCTCGCCAAAGGTCATTGTTCCCAGACTGATTTCGGAGACGCGGAGGCCGCTGCGTCCCAGCAGATGGTATTTCATATAATGTCCCTCAGGCCCGCGATCGGGCGGACCGGCAATACATTTATATCAAGAGAGATTTAGCAGTCCGTTGCGGCGGGGGTCAAGATAATTCGTGCAGTTCGGGAAAGAACTCATATCGTGAAACTCCCCACGGCCAATCACTATCCTATGGAGAGCAGCGGATGGGAGGATCATGAACCTGAGCGTAGAGAATGTCAGCAAGCAGTATCGGGGCGGTGTCTGGGGCTTGCGCGACTTCACGATCGAGCTGGAGTCGGGCGTGCTGGGGCTGGTAGGGCCGAACGGCGCGGGTAAATCAACGCTGATGCGCATCCTGGCGACGATTTCGCGACCGACGAGCGGCACGGCGAAGTGGAACGGGAAGGATATCGCCGCCGACCCGGAAGTGATTCGGCGCGAGTTGGGCTATTTGCCGCAAGATTTTGGCGTGTACCCGAATCTGAGCGCCGTAGAGTTTCTGTCTTACGTTGCCACGCTGAAAGGCATAACGGCGACGGCCACGCGCCGGCGCATTGATGAGCTTTTGACGCTGCTGAACCTGACGGCGGCGGCCAAGCGACCGCTGGGCGGGTTCTCGGGCGGCATGAAGCAGCGCGTCGGCATTGCGCAGGCGCTGCTGAATGATCCCAGGTTGTTGATCGTAGACGAGCCGACGGTCGGACTCGACCCGGAGGAACGGGTGCGCTTTCGGAATTTACTGGCCGATCTGGCGGGCGAGCGGGTTGTGTTGTTATCGACGCACATCGTGTCGGATGTGGAATCGACGGCGAGTGCGATCGCGATCATCGCGCAGGGGCGGCTGCTGGTGCACACGACGCCGGAGCGGCTGTTGGATTCGGTGCGGGACAAGGTGTGGGAGACGCCGGTTAGCGCGGAGCAACTTTCGGCGTACCGTCAGCGCTTCGTGCTCAGCGGCGTGCAACGACGGGACGGGCGGCTCACGGCGCGACTGGTGGCGCCGGAAGCACCGGCGGTGGAGGCTGTGCGCGTTGCGGCCTCGCTCGAAGACGCTTACCTATTCACGATTTCGCAGCAGCGGGCGGCAGCGTAATGCGGTTCTCACGCATGTGGGCCACAGCGCTGGCGGATTTTCGCGAGCGTTCGCGGCGCTACTCTTTCTGGATTTTCCTGACGCTCATCGCCTACGCAGCCTACCTCTTCCTGCCGCCGCCGGAAGCCGGGTACTCGTGCCTGAGCATGGACGGCAACCGTGGTGTCTACAATTCCGCCTGGGTGGGGGCGCAAGTAGCAATGCTGACGGTGACGATACTGGCGCTGGCCGGGTTCTACTTCGTGCGCGGAGGCATCGGCCGCGACATCAAATTGCGGGTCGCGGAGGTGTCGGCAGCGACGCCACTGACGAAGTTCGAATACATTGCGGGTAAGGCGCTGAGCAACGCGATGGTGCTGACGGCGATGACGGCGGTGCTGGTGGTCGTGGCGGCGATTCTGCAGTTCGTGCGGGGTGAGTCGGCGCAGTTCGACTTGCCGGCGCTCGTGGCGCCGTTTGTCGTGGTGATTGTGCCGTTGATGATCTTGATCGGGGCGCTGGCGGCGGCGTTTGATGCCGTCGCGCGCTTGCGGGGCGGAATCGGCAATGTGGTGTTCTTTGTGATGTGGGCGGTCGGTTTGCCGTCCGTGGGTCTCGGCGTCAGTCCGGTCTCGCCATTCTTTGATCTGTTCGGCGTGCGTTATATCTGGGCGCAGATGATCGATGCGTGCGCGGCGGCGATCCCGGGTTATGTCCCATGGCAAGGGCCGCACGCGCTCGGATTCAATATCCACCTTGACGGCGCGGCTGGTGTGGCGCCGACGTTTGTTTGGAACGGGCCGACATGGTCGCAAGAGTTTCTGCTGGGGCGACTGGTGCTTCTGGCTTTGGCTGTTGGAGCGGTCGGAATTGGGGCGGCAGCATTTCGACGATTTGACACGGGCGGACCTGGCATTTGGGGACGCCGGGCAAGCGCCGCGGCTGAAAGCGAAGCCGGGACGTCAGCCCCGGTAGTCCCAACACCCGCTCCGGTCGTTCACTTGACTTCGTTGCCGGCGGCAGCGATGCAACCGCGATTGCTCGCACTGGTCGGAGCGGAAGTCCGACTGATGCTGGCGCGGGTGAATATTTGGTGGTATGTCGTCGCAGGCGGGCTGGTGATCGCCGGGCTGCTGCTTCCGGCCGCCGTCACCGAACGTTTCGTGTTGCCGTGCGCCTGGATTTGGCCGCTGTTGCTGTGGTCGCAGTTGGGATGCCGCGAGAAGTTACATGAAACCGAGCAGATGATTTTCTGTACGCCAAACTTCTTCCGGCGGCAATTGGCGGCGCAATGGCTGAGCGGGTTCCTTCTGGCGATCGTGACCAGCATCTTTGTGCCGGTGTCGTTGGTCGCAACCGGAAATGCGCCGGCACTGGCGCAGTGGCTGGTCGGCGCGGCATTCATACCGACGCTCGCGATCGCCTGCGGATCGCTGACCGGCGGGCGCAAGCTGTTCGAGGTCGTCTATACATTATTGTGGTATATCGGTCCGCTGAACAAAGCGCCGCTGCTCGACTTCAGTGGGAGTGCCGTGTATAAGGAAAACGGAGGGTATCTGAGCACCTGGCTGATGATCCTGGCAGCGACGATGCTACTGATGGTGATGGCCAGATGGAAGCAGGTTAAGGCTCAGTAGAAAACAGCCCGAAAAGCGTTTGGTGGAGTACCTTCCGCTCAGCCGCACGAAGTTGAGCAGTTTTTGTTTGGCGAGACCGGGTCAAGATTTGATCTTCTTTTCTACCATGGCCGTTCGCAGTTTAGCACAGAGTTTTGTCATTCGATACCGAGTACTACTCGGGATCTTGTTCTGCCTCGCAGCCGGCAACCTCAACGCGCAACCGGAGCGGCCGCGATTGGCGGTGCTGATCGTCGTTGACCAGATGCGGCCGGATTATCTGACACGCTTTGACAGCCTGTACTCCGGCGGACTGGCGCGGCTGCAGCGCGAGGGTTTTGTCTTCCTGAATGCGCTCCACAACCACGCGAACAGCGAAACCGGCATCGGACACGCAACGCTCGCGACCGGCTGTTATCCCTCGCATCATGGCATCGTCGGCAACGACTGGTACGAGAACGCCGGTACGCTGCGTCGCTATTGTTTCGAGGACTCGGCGGTGTCGATCACCGAGAATCCGAAAAAGGCGGGTCGCTCGCCGGTCAATTTGCGGCGCGGGGCATTGGCCGACTGGCTGCGGCGCGACAATCCATTGCGCAAGTCGTTCGCGATTGCCATCAAAGATCGCGCGGCGATACCGATGGCGGGATTTTCCTCGAATGGGGCTTACTGGTACGACTCCGGGTCGGGGCTTTTTGTAACTTCGGTTTATTATTCACCGATTTATTCGGAGTGGGTGAAAGCGTTTCGACAATCGCGGCCGGCCGACGACTATTGTCTGGGTGAGTGGGATCGGATTCTGCCCGAGGCAGCCTATGCCCGGGTGGGACCAGACAGCGTTGCTGCCGAAGGTGACGGCGTGCACGTGACGTTTCCGCACTTCTTCGTGCCGGGGCCGCACGATGAACCGGACGAGTACTACGACAATATCCTGACCACGCCGTTTGCCGACCACATGACCCTGCGACTGGCGCGGGTACTGATCGCCGGTGATTCACTGGGCGCCGACGACAATGTCGATCTGCTGGCAATCAGCTGTTCGGCGGCGGACTATATCGGGCACGACTATGGCCCGGACAGCCATGAGATCATGGATTACTACCTGCGGTTGGATCGATATCTCGGCGAGTTCTTCGCTTACCTGGATTCCACGATTGGTGGCGGGCGGTATGTTGTGGCGCTGACGTCGGATCATGGCGCGGCGCGATTGCCGGAACTACAGCGGGCCAGCGGGATCGACGCGGGGCGCGTTCCCTCCGACTCGTTCAAGGTCCAGGTGGCGGCGGCGTGCGAACGGGCGGCGCAGGGGCTGGGACTCAAGCAGAAGGTGGTACAGCGGGTGGCGCGCGGCGTGTATCTGAACTACAGCGAGGCGGAGCAACGCGGCATCTCCCGCAAAGTACTGCAGCAGGCGGTTGCGGATTCGCTACGCGGAATCTGGTTTGTAGCCGATGCCTACACCGAGGCGGAGATGACGGCGTCGGGCGGCAGGCTGCGCGCGTATCTCGAGCAATATCGCAACAACTACTTCCCCGGCCGTTCACCGGAAATCGCGGTGCGGTTGCGGGAGAACTACTTCTTGAGCAGCGATCAACAGGGCACGAGCCACGGCAGCTGTTACGGCTATGATTGCATCGTGCCGATGGTTTTTTGGGGCGCCAGTATCAAGGCCGGGCTGAGCAGCGAACAGATCGAAACCGTTGACCTGGCGCCGACGCTGGCGGAGTTGATCGGCCTGGTGCCGCCGGACGATCTCGACGGGCACAGTCGGGCGAGACTGGTCCGCAAGTAGCCGCCCCTCCCTTCCCTGAAAATTAAACTTGAGCTTGAGTGAGCTGCGCATTATCGTTGCGCCAATCAGTACAAACATTCCCGGCTGAAGTTCGCGGCACCAAGGAGGTGTAATGACGAGAGAGCGATGGGGCACCAAGATCGGACTGGTTCTCGCCGTAGCCGGCAACGCCATCGGGCTGGGCAACTTCCTCAGGTTCCCGGTGCAGGCAGCGGAAAACGGCGGCGGCGCGTTCATGATTCCCTACTTCTGCGCGCTGATCTTTCTTGGGATTCCGCTGATGTGGGTGGAATGGGGGATGGGACGGTTTGGCGGCCGGTTCGGTTACGGCAGTACACCGGGGATGTTCCACGCGATGTGGCGGCATCCGGTCTCGAAATACCTCGGCGCGCTGGGACTATTCCTGTCGATCGCGACGCTGATCTTCTATGCGTATATCCAGTCATGGACGCTCGGCTTCAGCTTCTTCTCGCTCACCGGCTCGTATTTGCACGAAAACACGTTCGAGACGATGCGCGGATTCTTGTCGAGTTATCAGGGATTGACGCAAGGTCACTTCACGAGCATTTTGCCGGCGTATATCTTCCTGATCATTACCCTGGGACTAAATCATTACGTGCTTTATAAGGGCATTTCCAAGGGGATTGAGCGGCTGGCGATGTTTGCGATTCCGGCGCTGTTCCTGTTCGGTATCATCTTGTTAATTCGCGTCATCATGGTGGGCACGCCCGATCCGGTGAATCATCCGGACTGGAGCGTCGCTTCGGGATTTGCTTTCATCTGGAATCCCGATTTCTCGCTGTTGTCATCGCCCAAGGTGTGGCTGGCAGCAGCCGGGCAGATCTTCTTCACGCTCTCGCTGGGCTCGGGGCTGATCCAGACCTACGCCAGTTATGTGCGGGAGAACGACGACATTGCATTGGGCGGATTGGCGACGTCGAGCCTGAACGAATTCGCCGAAGTGATTTTGGGCGGTAGTATCGCGATCCCGATCGCGGTGGCCTTCTTCGGCGTGGCGACGACGCAGGAGATCGCGGCGCGCGGATCGTTTGATCTCGGTTTTGTCTCGATGCCGATTATTTTCAGCCAGATACCATTTGGCCAATTCTTCGGCTTCATCTGGTTCCTGCTCCTCTTCTTTGCGGCGATCACATCATCGGTGGCGATGGGGCAGCCGCTGATTGCCTTCTTGAAAGAGGAGTTTAAGTACTCACACAGCCGGGCCACCTGGACGGTGACGCTGATCGTCTTCATCTGCATCCAGATGGTGGTCTTCTTGATGGGGCGCGGCTCGCTCGATGAGATGGACTACTGGGTCGGCACGTTCGGGCTGGCGATGTTTGCCCTGCTGGAGACGATAGTATTCGCGTGGATTTTCGGCATGGAAAAAGGCTGGGATGAGATCACCCGCGGCGCCGAGATTACCGTGCCGCGGATTTTCTACTACTTGATCAAGTATGTCACGCCGATCTATCTCGGCTTTATCTTCCTCAATTGGCTGATTGTTGACGCAATTCCGATTCTCCTGCTGGAGAACGTCAGGCCGGAGGATGTACCAATCCGGTGGGCCACGCGGATCATGATGATTGCCTTGTTCGTGGTTCTGTCACTGATGGTGCGGTACGCTTGGCGACACCGCGAGGACGGCAAACTTCATCCGGAGCGTGGATTATGACGATTACCGCGGGCGGCTGGGTCTTCTTGATTGCAGCTTGGGGCTGTATTCTCGCGCTGTCGGTCTACTGCACGATTAAGGTGCTGACGAGCAAACAAGACAAGCACGAGTAGTAATCGGAGATTCCGTCATTGCGAAAGCAGCGGGGTTGCCTGCTGCTTTTCGTTTTGCGACCGGTTGCTCGTGAGTGGAATGCTGCTCAAGATTCATGCCGGATCGGCCGTGCAATAATCGGCCGGTGGATTTCATCCCTGAACGGCCTGTTTCACCGGGGGTGTCGAATCTCTGCACAAAGCGCGGGCTGAACGTGATGGCGGTCGATATTCCCACTGAAGATCGAGAACTCGTGCAGACAGGGCTGACACGGTATTAAGGAGACAATATGTCGTTTTTAGAGTGGACCGAGGAACTCAGTGTTCAAGTGCCGGAAATGGACCGCCAGCATCAAGACCTGATTGGCGTCATCAACGAACTGCATGATGTGATGTCGGACGGCAAGTCGCTGCGGGAGAAGTCGGCCGCGATCAGCCGGCTGCTGAAGATGGCGGAATGGCATTTCGTCAACGAAGAGGCGATGATGTACCGCATCAGCTATCCGCAACTGCAGGCGCACCGGACGGCGCATCGCCGCTTGATCGCGCGGGTGCTGGAATACAAAAGCGATTTCGACCACCCCGACTCGGCGACCGGGCCGGAATTACTGCTGTTTGTCAAGAACTGGCTGATTGCGCATATTCAGGAGGCCGACCGCGACTACGCGCAGTATGTCGTCCGCTGCCACGTGGACACGCAGAAATTGATGGTTAAGACCCCGTAACGCAGATCATTTCTGCGGGGGCTTACAACAGGATGACTCGACGGTCTGCGTGGCTTGATTCATGTGCAAGTCGGGGCTGAGATACGGGATTCCCAGCGACAGGCCGCGCAGGATGAAAAGCAGGGCCAGGACGCTTGCGAGCACCGGCAAGGCGCGCCTGAGCGATTGTTTCCAGCGGTGGCCGATGACATCGCCGACATAAGCGAAGGCGAGAAGGATCGGCATCGTCCCGATACCGAAGGCGGCCATGTAGGCGGCTCCGCCGAGAATACTGCCGGTGGCGACCGCGCCGGCCAGCGCGAGGTAGACGAATCCGCACGGCAGAAATCCGTTGAGTACCCCGATCAAGAACATTGAGGGCTTGGAGCTGTTACGAAACAGCATCCCCCACACCGAGCTTATCCGCGCAAACAGCTTCTCCAATCCGAACCACGAGATCAGCCGGTGGGAGTAGCGGCGCGGCAGTGCGATGGCGAGAATGATCAAGACGCCGAGCGCGATTGACAGCGCCTGCTGGTAGCCGGCGATGAAGAGCGAGCGGCCAACCAGCCCGAAGATCGCGCCGATGACGGCATAGGTTACCACGCGACCGAGATTGTAGATGATGCGGCCGGTCAGGAAGGAGAAGCGTCCGCGCGGGTCGGCCGGGAGTGCGGCGACGATCGGCCCGCACATGCCGGCGCAGTGCAACGAACCGAGCAGGCCGACCAGAAGGCCGGCGATGGCGGCGGTCATTGGGTTTCCTCCAGTTGCACGATTTCCTCCGAGTAGTATTCCTCCGAGTCAATGCGCCAGGCCACCTTGACGCGCCACAGTCCGCGCGGCAGACGGTTGCAGGAGAGCACCTGGCGGTTGGCGGCGTCAATGGAGATGTCGAAGGTCTTGTCGTAGGCGGCATTGGCGGGGCGGAAGAGAGCGATCTTGCCGCTGACATTGGAGCCGGTGACGGCAGTCGGAAATTGCACGATGACGGCATTCAGCGCCGGGTCGAACCGGATGTCAAGCTCCCGGCCGTGCGCGGCCGTGCGCGCGAGCCGGTCGATTTGCTGCTGGTACTGAATTTCCTGCTCATAGTAGTCGCGCGTGACCAGGTCGCTGCGCTGGAAGCGCGAGGCAATGACCATCGAGACCATCGCCAAAAAGAACACAGTATAGGCGACGGCAATCCCGATGCCCCAGCGGCTCTTCTTAGTGTTCGTCATCGCGGTGCTCCTCCTCGTGGTGTTCGGTCGTGCGCGGGCCGAGGAATTTGGTTTTGACGGTCTCCATCAGTTTATCGCCGGCCCAGACCTCGATCCGGATTTCATCGTGAGACGAATGCAGAGACGTGCGCGGGCGGTCGACAAAGAACGCCTGTTCCGCCAATCCCTGAGCGACCAGGTTGATGTCGCCGGCCACCATCGTGATCGCGCCGTCGGTCTGGTGCAGCTTGAGCTTGACCGGCATGGGCTCGAAGGTCTTGTTGATGACCTTGATCGAGTAAAGGTTGCGGATCAAGCCGCCATCGAGTTCCTGATACATGACGCCGGGGGTGCGCAGGATCGAAGTCTCGACCGCGGTGCGGCCGGTGAGCAGGACCACGAAGACGCAAAGCAGCGCGAGCAGGACTGCGGAGTAGCCGATGATGCGCGGGGTGAGCCGCAGTTTTTCGCCGTCGACGATGCCGCGATAGGACGCGTAGCGAATCAGGCCTTTCTTGAAGCCGACGCGTTCCATGACGTGGTTGCAGGCGTCGATGCAGGCGGTACAGTTGACACACTCCAATTGAGTGCCGTTGCGGATGTCGATGCCGGTCGGACAGACTTCAACGCACTGGTTGCAGGTGATGCAGTCGCCGGCGGAGCGTTCGACCTTGGATTTGGCCGCCATCGGCGCGCGCGGTTCGCCGCGTTTGAAGTCGTAGGAAACCACGATCGAGCGCGGATCGAGCAGTACCGATTGGAGGCGGCCGTACGGGCAGACGATGAAGCAGACTTGCTCGCGGAAGCGCGCAAAGACGCCGTAGGTGATCAGGCTAAACGCCACCACGGCCAGAAATGCGGCCAGATGGGGGCCCGGGCCGTCGGCGACAAGTTGAAGCAGTTTGTCGACGCCAACCAGATAGGCGACGGCCAGGTTGCCGACGAGGAAAGAGACGGCAAGGAAGAGCGTGTGCTTGGAGATCTTCTTGAAAGCCTTGGTACCGCTCCAGGGGGCGCGGTCGAGTGAGCGCTGTTTGCCGGAATTGCCTTCGATCCAGTACTCGATCTTGCGGAAGACCATCTCCATGAACACCGTCTGCGGGCAGGCCCAGCCACACCAGAGGCGGCCGAAGATTACCGTGAAGAGCACGATGAAGACGACGAAGGTGAGGGTCGCCAGCACGAAGAGGTGGAAATCCTGCGGCCAGAAAGCGAGGCCGAAGATGACGAACTTGCGTTCGAAAACGTTGAAGAGCAGGAGCGGCTGGCCGTTGATCTTGATCAGCGGCGCGGCGAAGAGGAAAGCCAGCAACACCGCCGCAACGATCACGCGAGCGCGATGAAACGGACCGCGCGGTTTGGCGGGATAGATGACGACACGCCGGCCCTTCTCGTCGACGGTGGCGATATGGTCGCGAAACGAGTCCTGATCCTGGCGCGCGGTTGACATGCTGCCTGCGATTCTCTCCGGTCGCCGCAACGACTATGGGACGACCTTATCGCCCTGCGGCGCCTTGGCGTTGGGCGGATTGGTGCCGTGCAGAGTCAGCACGTAGCTGGCGACGCGGAGGATTTCATCCTGCTTCAGGAAGCCGCGCCAGGCAATCATGCCCTTGGCCGGTACACCGAATTTGATCGTTTTCAAGACATTGTTGATGCCGGCGCCGTGCAGCCAGTAGTCGTCGGTAAGGTTCGGCCCGATTCCGCCTTCTCCGGCCGCGCCGTGGCAGGCGACGCAGTTCATCCTGAAGATCGTCGCGCCGGCCTGGAGGTCGGCCGGATCGGTGAGGGCGGCATGCTCGGGTTCATCCTCGGGGCGCTCTTCGACAAAGGCTGCTTTCGGGCCGCTCAGCGCGATCGTGTAGGGCGTCTCATCGCCGCCGGGTTTGTACCAGGGCGAATGGAACGGTTTGAAGACGCGCGAGGGCTGGTAGCCGGGATTCATATCGCGAGTGTACTTCGGATTGACCTCCTGCTGGTACTCGTCGTAGCTGAGATAACCGATGCCGATGACGTGGTAGAAGGCGAAGTAGAGCACCGCCCAGGCGATGGTGAAGTAGAACAGATAGAGCCACCACGGGGGCAGGTCGTTGTCGAGTTCGCGGATGCCATCGTAGTCGTGGTCGAGTAGTTCGTCTTTATGCTTAGCCATGGGTTTGCTCTCCCTGAGTGTCTGAAGTCAAGGAATCATCGAGGGGCAGCCGACTGAGGCGGGCCACCTCGTGCTTGCGCAGGCGGAAAGTCCAGATGACGACGCCAACGAAGGCCGCGATAAAGAGCAGCATCGTGACGATCGGATAGACCTCCACGTTGTGAATCGAGCTGAGTACTTCGCTGATCATGGGGCTGCCTGCGCTCCTACTTTGATGTCCGTGCCGAGGCGCTGGAGATAAGCGATCAGGGCGACGATTTCATCATCCCAATTGACGACAATCTTGGATTCCTCCAGCCGCTTGGCGATCGCATTGCCCTGCTGTTGCATATCGGTCAGCGCCTGTTCCTCGTAGCCGGCGGCGTAAGGCACGCCGATCGAGCGCAGGGCGCTGATCTTCGACTTGATATGCGCGGTGTTGACTTTGGCGGTCAGCAGCCACGGATACGGCGGCATAATCGAGCCGGGCGACATCGAGGTCGGATCCTCCATGTGCTGATAGTGCCAGGCGTCGGGATACTTGCCGCCGACGCGGTGCAAGTCGGGGCCGGTGCGTTTGGAGCCCCACAGGAACGGATGGTCATAGACGAATTCGCCGACCTTGGAGTATTCGCCGTAGCGCTCGGTCTCCGAGCGGAACGGCCGCACCATCTGCGAGTGACAGTTGTTGCAGCCTTCGCGGATGTAGATGTCGCGGCCTTCGATTTCCAGCGGGGTGTACGGGTTGACGGCGGCGATGGTCGGGATATTGGATTTGACCAGGAAGGTCGGGATGATCTCGACGAGACCGCCGATCGCCACGGCGACCAGCGAAAGCAGCATGAAGCGCACCGGCTTGGATTCGAGCCAGCGATGACCGTAGCCGTCCTTGAGGTTGAATTTCTCCTCGACGTGCGGCACGAGCGCCGGCGCCTGGGCCGGCTCGTTATCGACGGCCTTGCCGCTGCGCGCGGTCTTGATCAGGTTGTAGCCCATGATAAAGACGCCGATCAGATAGAGCGTGCCGCCGAAGGCGCGGATGGCGTACATCGGCGTGATCTGTGCGACGATTTCGAGGAAGTTCGGATACTGCAACATACCGACATCGTTGAACTGTTTCCAGAGCAGTCCTTCGGTCCAGCCGGCGAAATACATCGGCACGGCGTAGAAGACGATGCCGAGGGTAGAAATCCAGAAGTGCGCATTGGCCAACTTGCGCGAGTGGAGCTGGGTGCTGAACAGGCGCGGAATCAGCCAATAGAGGACGCCGAAGGTCAGCAGTCCGTTCCAGCCGAGCGCGCCGACGTGAACGTGCGCGATCGTCCAACTGGTGTAGTGCGAGATAGCGTTGACGCTCTTGATCGAGAGCATCGGCCCTTCGAAGGTAGCCATGCCATAAGCGGTGACCGCCACGACCATAAACTTGAGGGTGGGATCTTCGCGGACTTTGTCCCAGGCGCCGCGCAAGGTGAGCAGGCCGTTGATCATGCCGCCCCAGGAAGGCGCAATCAGCATGATCGAGAACACGGTACCGAGCGACTGGGCCCAGTCGGGGAGCGCCGTGTAAAGCAGGTGGTGCGGTCCGGCCCAGATATATATGAAGATCAGCGCCCAGAAGTGGATAATTGAGAGCCGGTACGAAAACACCGGCCGGCCCGACATCTTGGGGATAAAGTAATACATCAGGCCGAGGTACGGCGTGGTCAGGAAGAAGGCGACGGCATTATGGCCATACCACCATTGGACGAGAGCGTCCTGCACACCGGCGTAGACGGGATAACTCTTGAACAGGCTGACCGGGATTTCGATCGAGTTGACGATGTGCAACAGCGCCACGGTGACCACGGTGGCGATGTAGAACCAGATCGCGACGTACATGTGCCGTTCACGCCGCCGGATGATGGTGCCGAACATGTTGATGGCGAAGATGACCCAGACGACGGCGATCAGGATATCGATCGGCCACTCGAGTTCTGCATATTCCTTGCTGGTGGTGAGCCCGAGCGGGAGCGTAATCGCCGCGAGCAGGATGATCAACTGCCAGCCCCAGAAGTGCAGATAACTGAGCGTATCCGAGAACATCCGCGCCTTGCAGAGCCGCTGCAGCGAGTAATAGACGCCCATAAAGATGCCGTTGCCGACGAAGGCGAAGATAACGGCGTTGGTGTGCAGCGGCCGCAGGCGGCCAAAGGTCAGCCAGGGCAGGCCATGGTTGGCTGCCGGCAAGAAAATCTGGAAGGCGGCGATGACGCCGACCAGCATCCCGACCGCGCCCCAGACGATCGTAGCGTACGTAAAGTATCTGACAATCTTGTTGTCATAACTGAACGTCTCAGGTTGCATGCCTCAGTTCTCCCTCTCGGTATCAGAATTCAGATTTTGCGATGGTAGCGGCGGATCATCGTGAATCATGCGCACGCTCGGCGTATAGGTATCCTCGTACTGCCCGTGGCGCACCGCCCAGATGAACATAATCAGAAAGCCGACGGCAGCCAGCAGGCTGAAGCCGATCAGCAGGAACAACGCCGACATCAGAGCAACCTCCGTCGGTACGCCGCCCAGCGCGTGCCGAGCACGGCAAAGGCGACCACCGAGAGCGAGCTGATCGGCATCAGGATCGCCGCGATTAAGGGCGACAGACTTCCGGTGATGGCGAAATACAGACCGACGCCATTGTAAAGTAGCGACAGCGCAAAGGCAGCTTTGATCGTCCGCATGGCATCGCGACTCAGGTGCAGAAACGCCGGCAAGTGCGGCAAGGCATCGGCAGACATCATCGCATCGCAGGCGGGCGCAAACGAGGCGACGCCGTCGGTGACCGCGATGCCGACATCGGCGGCGGCCAGCGCGCCGGAGTCGTTGAGTCCGTCGCCGACCATCAGGACTTGCTGACCCGATTGTCGCAAATCGGCGATGAAGTTGAGTTTGTCGTGGGGCGACTGCTGGAAGCGCATGCGCTCGCGCCCGGCAAACAGCGGCAGGAAGTCGTCCGCCTGAGCCGGATTATCGCCCGACAAGAGCCAGAGTTCGTAGTCGTGCCGCAGGTGCGGAACCACGGTCGCAGCGGCTTGACGAAACGACGGCAGCAAAGCAAAATGACCGGCGACTTCCCCGTTGATCTCAAGGTAGGCACGAGCACCGGTATGGGTGTCGGGCACGTTGAGATTCAGCCAGCTTGCCGCTCCGAGCCGAAGGATTGTTTCCCCACTTTGCGCGATCGCGCCCTTGCCGGGGATTTCTTCAAAACTCGTGAGTTCGGCGGCGGCTCCCGGTTCGAGAGAATTGCGAATGGCGCGGGCGAGCGGATGCGTCGATTGACGCAGCAGCGCGCGCAGCGCCGCCAGTTCGGTTTCGGTCAGATCGCGTCCGTGGAAATTGACCATGGCGAGTTCCGACTCGGTCAGGGTGCCGGTCTTATCGAAGACGACGGTGCTGAGGGCGGCCATCTTTTCGATCACATTCTGATCTCGCAGAAAGAACTTGCCGCGACCAAAAATGGTCATTGTCGTCCCGAGAGTAAACGGCAGCGCGAGTGCCAGCGCACAGGGACAAGCCACAATGAGCACCGCGACGGCGTTGGTGACGGCGGAATCGATGCCGCTGGAAAGCCAGAACGCAAAGGTCGCGAGCGCCAACGCCACGACGGTGATCGTGAAATAGCGGCCGACGACGAGCGAGATACGCGAGGCGGCGCTTTCCTGACGGCGGGCGAAGCGGTCGGAGTTCCAGAGGCTGACCAGATAGCTTTGCGAGACCTCTTTGACGACGTCCATCAGGGCCGCCGCTCCGACGATCCGTCCGCCGGCAAAGAGGGTTTCGCCGGACCGGCGCACTACCGGCGTTGATTCGCCAGTGACGAAGCTGTAGTCCACCGTTGCGGCTTCGCCGATCAGGACAGCGTCAGCAACGATCAGTTCGCCGTTGCGCACGAGGATGCGATCGCCGATTTCGAGGCGCTGCACGCCGACCTGCTGTTCGCGGCCGTCGCAGATGCGAGTGATGCAGAGCGGAAAGTAGGAGCGATAGTCGCGGTCGAAGCTGAGCGCCTGGTAAGTCTTGGCCTGGACGACGCGTCCGATCAGTAGAAAGAACACCAGCCCCGACATCGAATCGAGATAGCCGGTGCCAACGGCGCTGATGATTTCGTAGGCGCTGCGGAGGAAGAGCGCAAGGATGCCGATCGAGATCGGGACATCGAGATTGATCTGGCGCTGGCGCAGTCCGGTGAGCGCGTTGCGGAAGAAATCGCCGGCGGAGTAAAACAGTACCGGCAGGCTGAGCAGGAGGCTCAGATAACCGAAGTAGGCGGCGAATTCGCGCGGCAGGTTGCCGACGGTGGCCAGATAGTCGGGGAAACTAAAAAGCATGATGTTGGCGAAGCCGAAACCGGCGACACCGGTCATCAGGATCACGCGGCGGTTGTCGCGGAAGAAAGAGTGTTTCTCCAGATCGCCGAGGGTGATTCTGGGCGAATAGCCGAGAGCGGCGAGCAGTTCCACGACGCGGCGCAGAGACAAGTCCGGTTCGCGGAAGGTTAGGGACAACTGCCGTTTGGGGAAACTGACGCGCGATGCAATGATCGCGCCGTTGAGCCGTGAGAGATTTTCCAGCAGCCAGATGCAGGCGGAACAATACATCTGCGGGACGTGGAGGGTTACGCGACTGAGCGTACCGTCGGTAAAATCGAGCAAACGGCGGCTGACGGCTGGGTCATCGAGATATTCGAAGCCGGCTGCGAGATTCTGCCCCTTCAAAGACACGCCACCGCCGCCGGCAATGGCGTAGTAACCGGCCAAATTGTTGTCGTGCAGGAGCCGGTAGACGGTCAG
Organism: Candidatus Zixiibacteriota bacterium; assembly: GCA_020853795.1. Taxonomy (NCBI): domain Bacteria; kingdom Pseudomonadati; phylum Candidatus Zixiibacteriota; species Candidatus Zixiibacteriota bacterium. Next base: position 411 of record JADYYF010000132.1, on the reverse strand, counting down.
GCAACCATTGCAGCAGAAACTTAGTTCCCCATCGTGAACTTCGCAGCCCACGCACGACTCGCCACAATGGGCACAGGTCGGCATCGCAGCTGCGGCAATCGCCCCGGAGCGATCCGAGTCTTTCTGAATCCTTGTGAAATCTTGCACAATCGCCTTTCCGACCTAAGGCGCTAATCATAACGAACACAACATCTTTGTCAAGTCAAATTGTAAGATAAAATCGGTTTATTGGACTATCATAGTCCAATATCAGATCACTGCAATTGCGGGCGGACACAGGCTTTCAAGAGACCGACGAGCAAATGACGTCAATAATGAAAGATGGCGGAGGTGAACAAACCTGTGGTTCAATATGCCGGAGGGGGGAATCGAACCCCCACGGGGTTTAGGCCCCGCCGGATTTTGAGTCCG
>JADYYF010000131.1 GCA_020853795.1 Candidatus Zixiibacteriota bacterium | reverse complement strand
GGGGAAAGCGAGGACGAGGCATGAACGAACAGGATCATCCCAAGTCGATCAAGCAGTATCTGGGAATGGCGGCGATCGCGGTGATCACGCTGATGGCGCTGACGCCGCTGCTGCGAACGCCGCACGAGTCGGTCGCTGCGGCCGATCACAAGGAACAGTACTCACCAACGAGCGAGGTCAAATTGAATCAGCTGACTCCCGAAGAGGAAGATGTCATTCTCCATAAGGGCACCGAGATGCCGTTTACCGGCAAGTACTACAAGAACAAGGCTGCCGGGACCTACACCTGCAAGCAGTGCGGTGCACCGCTGTACCGGTCGAGCGACAAGTTTGATTCCGGCTGCGGCTGGCCGAGCTTCGACGATGAAATCCCCGGCGCCGTCAAGCGCACCGTGGATGCCGACGGGCATCGCACGGAAATCACCTGCGCGCGCTGTGGCGGTCATCTGGGGCACGTCTTCGAGGGCGAAGGTTTCACCGCCAAGAACACCCGCCACTGCGTCAACTCGATCTCGCTGAATTTCGTGCCCGCGGGCGGCGAGGGCTCGGCAGTGAGCGTCATGCCCGCAAGTGCCAAGCCGACGGCGACCACGGAGACGGCGTACTTCGCGGGCGGCTGCTTCTGGGGCGTCGAGCACCTTTTGCAGGGCCAGCCCGGTGTGATCTCGGCCAGGTCGGGCTACATGGGCGGGCGCACCGATAATCCGTCGTACAAGGATGTTTGCTACAAAAACACCGGCCACGCCGAGACGGTCGAAGTTGTGTTTGATCCGACCAAGACTAACTACGAGACGCTGGCAAAATATTTCTTCGAGATTCACGATCCGACGCAGGTCGACCGGCAGGGGCCGGATGTCGGAGACCAGTATCGCTCGGCGGTGTTCTATACGTCCGATGCGCAAAAGGCGACCACGGAGAAGCTGATCGGTATCCTGAAAGACAAGGGCTACAAGGTCGTGACGCAGGTTGTGCCGGCCGGCAAGTTCTGGGTCGCGGAAGACTATCACCAGGACTACTACGACGCCAACGGCAAAGAGCCCTACTGCCACTTTTGGACGAAGAAGTTCTGAGAACCCGAACAATCAACTCAATTGTCGAAACCCCCGGGAGGTGCATACGGACTTTGAAAGCGCTACCACCAAGGGGTTTCGACCTACTGAGCTGCCACTTCTGGACGAAGAAGTTCTAGGGCACCTCTAACTCCAACCATTTCAAGGGCAACCCACACGGGTCGCCCTTTGCTATTAGCAGGCTGCACACGGTGCTGGTCCCGCCGCGAAGATGTAGTTGATCATATACACCGCATCGGTGATGTTGATCTTCCCGTCACAGTTGTAGTCGCCCGCCGCAATGTCTTGTGGCGCCAAGCCTCCAGCGAAGATGTAGTTGATCAGGTGGACGACATCTGTGATATCGATCCGTCCACTGCCATCCGCATCGCCACAAGCGATTTCACAGGCGTCACCGATGCCATTGCCGTTGCCGTCTTCCTGCCCGGGATTGGCGACGGACGGGCAATTGTCGACCGAATCGCAGACGCCGTCAGAGTCGATATCAGGACAACTCTGAACGGTCAGTCCCACGAAAACGGGCCGGAATAGCTCGATCTCCGTACCGGGCATGTCGGCTTCTCTGACTACGACCGGCCAGTACAACGGAGGTGCTGCGACGGTGTCTACCTCGACAACCCGGTCTTGTGGTGCGGCGGTCACAGAGACATAGATGCTCAGGGAGAACTCGTTCAGTTCGCTCTGCGCGGTTACATCGACGATGGTAATGCGCACATTTCCGGTCGGTTCGTCGAAATCGGCGCTAAGCGTCATTGCCGGCGAGTTGACGCTGAATCCCGCGATTGAGTCGATCGTCACCGGGGAGTTATCGCAACGAAGCTCAAGCGGAAACGAGATAGCGACCGTTGAGCTCTGGAACAGAGCCCCGCGGTGCAGGCCGCGGATGTAGATGGTGGCTGCTGGGGCATTTGCCGGAATTTCCGTGTTAACTATGCTGATGGTGTCGTAGTCTGAAATTGGCAGTGGCAAAGCACTGCAATTCCCGCAAGCGCTTGGCGTCGGGCCCCCGGCGAAGACGTACTCTGATAGGAACATCGCATCGCCGATGCTGATGCCACAATATCCATCAACGTCACCCTCGCTTTCATGACAGGGGACTTGCTGCATCCCGGAGGTGATACAGCCGTCGTCATGCAGAAAGTGCACGATACTGACGATGTCAAAGATGTTGATGCTGCCGTTGCCGTTCATGTCGCCGCAGACTTGCGACTGGGATGTTGAAGACAATAGCATTGCCAGTACGAGGATCAAGCAAATGCTGCCGAGAGCACCCGCCTTGCCTACAAGAACTTCGAACGCAATCATGTGCGACTCCAATCGCGACAGTGGTTAGGATTGCTTTCGCTCAAGATGTCTGGGTTTGAAAGCGGATAGAGCTATCGTTGTTAATATTAGCGGGAATTTGGATCGTGTCAAGAGAGGAAGTTTGTGGGTCGAGACCCCTAGAGTGTGCATTCGGACTCCGCAGGCGCTACCGCCAAAGTGTCTCGACCTACTGCACTGACGGCTCGCTTCATCTACGACAATCGGTAGCCCACCCGCAGCGATTGTGACCCCGTGACGCAAATCTCGATCAGCTGATAGGAGTGCGGTGAGAACGATTCTAATCATGCGGAAGCGGAGGGTGGGTCCGCTTTCGAATTCACAAGAGCCCCACCCTGCGCTTCGGCTCTGGGATGATGTACAACTCTCGCCAGAAGCGGGGGAGTGGGGACTTGTGGTGGTGGCCTCGGTTCGCTGGGGGTGGGCTACCGACTATTCAATGCGATCATGCTTCTGGAGATTGTGCCGGCCACAAAGTAACTGAATATTGTCCGCGGTGTTAGATGAGCCACCCCTTGACCAGGGAATAATGTGATCGAAATGAAGGTCAGAAGTCTGACCGCACTTCGTGCACTTTCCGCCATCGCGTTTCCACACTTCCAGCTTGACACCTGTTGGAATAAGCCTTCTCGCGTTCGAGTGTTCCGGTACCGGCTCGTCGAAATTCTCCTCCCCTTCCACTGCCACGAGCTTGAACTTCCAGACCTTGCGACCGCCGGCCTCCTCTTGCCACGAATCAACCAAGTGGAATACGCCATTGTAGGACCAAATTCCAGCCTTGATTTTCTCATACACTCTGACCCTTTCGGGCAGCCTGTTGCCCGCCTTGGCAAGCTGGGCAGCGTCATGAAATAGTCCATTCTGAGTGGCCTGGCCTAACGGCGTCCTCAACGGCTGATCCACTGCTTTTGGTTTAGGCGTGCTCTTAGTCTTGGGTACGTCGTGACCTTCGTATATCAATGTTGATCCGTCATTTTCAAATCGGTCTGCATAGGGCGCGTTTGCTCGAACTGACATCAATATCACGGAGTGATTATGCCCAATTCTGAAGTTCATTCCCCGTTGCAGGTTGGCACCTTCGCGGGCGCACATTTCAAGGTAAGAGATGACTTCGTTTGACGTGAGTGTCATTTGGAACGACGAAATGAGCTATGCAGCAAAAGGGCGACCACGAGGGTCGCCCCTACGGTGTCTGATCAGAGATTCGCTCGACCGAACCTCAGTTACTCCCCGCCTTGGTGAAGTTAAGCAGCCCGCCGGCCAACAGGATCTTGACCTGGCGCGGTGACAGATCGAACTGCACCTCAAAGCTACTGCCTTGCGTCACGTTGGTCACGTTCAGACGATTGCCGGAGGACTTCAGGCCGGCCGTGACATCCGCGATCTCCAGCATGTCCTCCTGCTTGATCTTGTCGTAATCCGCCGGATTCACGAAGGTCAAAGGCAGAATCCCGAAGTTGACCAGGTTCGTTTTGTGGATGCGCGCAAAGTTCTTGGCGATCACGAACTGCAAACCGAGATACATCGGCGCCAGCGCTGCGTGTTCGCGCGAACTGCCCTGGCCGTAATTTTCGCCGCCCACGATCGTGAAGGTGTGCGCTTCCTTGGCACGCTTGGCAAACTCCTTGT
>JADYYF010000130.1 GCA_020853795.1 Candidatus Zixiibacteriota bacterium | reverse complement strand
ATGCCGATCAGGGGCGAGTTGGAGTAGGTGAAATTCGCCAGCTCATTGGCGGCATTGAGGCGATAGACGCCGCCGCCGAAGGTGCAAATCCAAACGTTGTCGTCACGATCGACGATGCCGGCGAGCTGTTCTTTCGTCGTGATCGATTGGCGTTTCCAGTCACCGTCGCTGAGCGTGGAGAGAGTGCCGTCGCGGGCGATGACATGCAGGAGGCCGGCCGAGCTGTAGCCGCCGCCGACGAGATCATTGGCGGCCGGGCCGGGCACTTCGATCGACTGCAATTCGTTGTTGGTGATTCCATAGATGCCAGAGCCGGAAGTGCCGACGAAGAGGCCGCGATTTGAGGTCAACGCGGTCATGTTCTTGAGAGCGTCGGCATTGCCAGTGAGGGGCAATTCCTGATCAGCGGTGTAGGCCAGGATGCCGCGAGAGCCGCTGCGATTGAAAAGCGCAAAAAGCTCGGTGTTGCCGGAGGCGGTAGTGAGATCAAGCACGGCGGCATTCGCAAGGCCGACTGACTGCAATACCGGGCCGGGCAGGAGTTGGTAAAGGCCAGTGTTGGCGCCGACGTAGACGTCGTCGTAAACAGCCACACAGTTAAGGTTGACGACGGCGCTGACGGTGGTCCATTCGTTGGGGTCGAGGAGAAATTCGCTGGCGGCATCGGCGATGGCGAGTCCGGCGGCGGTGACGGCGATGATCCGGCCGCCAGAGACGACGAGGTCGCGCACGGCGGTTTCCGCAGGAAAGTCGCCGAGATTGCGATAAGTTTCCTTTACTTCCCCGCCGTGGCGGATCAGGTCATACTTGATAATACCAACGCTGGAAGCGATCCAGAGGAAGTCGCCGGCGACGACGGCCGAGTTGAGGGAGATGGTGGTGCCTTCGCGGCCCTGCAACTTTGCGAAGGTGAATTCGCCGGTCTTGATGCGCAGACGGCTGAGGACGCCGTCGGTTGAGCCGAAGTAGGCGATGCTGTCGCCGAGGGGAGCGGCGAAGTTGATCAACGTGCTGCCCAGCCCGTCGGAGTTCATGTAGGTCAAGACGGAGTCGTTGTCGGGGTCGAGGCGAACGACACCGCCGGTGGTGGCGGCCCAGACGTAGCCGGCGAACGACGCCAGTGAAGTCACGGTCTCCTTGTTGGTATAGTTCTTCCAGTCGAACTGCTGGGCGGCCAGCGGGACGGAGAAAAGGCTAAGCGCGAGGATGAATGTGATCAGCTTGCCAGGTATCATGACGTTTCTTCGCAACGGCAAGAATTATACCTGCAAGCAAGCTGACAGCAAGGCAAATCTTGCCGAGAACGGCGCCATGTTTCTGGAAGAGCGTGACGGGGCCGCGGTGGCCGATGTTGCCGGCGAGGAAGGTTTTTTCGCCGAGTTTGGTTTTAGCGACGACGCGACCATAGGGATCAAAGATCGCGCTGATGCCGGTGTTGGCGGCGCGGACGATCCAGACGCGATTTTCGACGGCGCGAAAGATCGGGATGGCGGCGTGCTGGTAGGGACCGGCGGTTTCGCCGAACCAGTCATCGTTGGTAATGACGGTGAGGAAGTCGGCGCCGCGATTAACCAGGTCGCGGACAAATTCGTTGTAGGCGATTTCGAAGCAGATCAGCGTGCCGAACTTGCGGCCGTTGGATTCGAACAGCACGAGGCTGTCGCCGGGATGGAAGTCGGAGATATCGAGCGCGAGGCGTTCCTTGACGAACTCGCGGAACTTGGCGATGGCGGTAATTCTCTCGGCGTAGGGCATATGTTCGCCGAAGGGCACGAGCCAGTGTTTATCGTAGATGCGCGGATCGCGGCCAACGGGCGTGAAGTAGTAGGTCGAGTTGAAGTAGCGGCGGGTGCCGTCGGGGAGGCGTGTCATGTGGAGGCCGCCAGTCATGATATCGACGCTGTTGCGGCGGGCCATGGACGCGATCCAGTCCATGTAGGGCGGTTCGAGATTGAGGTACATGGGTGCGGCACTCTCGGGCCAGACCAGCAATTTAGCGCCGGCAGCAGCGGCCTCGGCGCTGAGTGCCTCGTAGGTCTGGAAGTTGTGATCAGCGCGGCCGTTCTGCCACTTCTGCTGGACGGGGATGTTGCCCTGGAGTGCGGCGACGGTGAAATCGGGTGCGAGGGGCTGGAAGCGCGAGGCGCCCCAGAAATAGGCGCCGGTGTAGAGGATGATGACCGCGACAAAGAGGCTGATCGAGAGAATCAGGCGGCGCAGGTTAGTGTAAGCAAGGTAGAGCAAGAGGCCGACGAACGCGATGAAAAAGGTGATCGTGGCATCGCCGCTGATTTCAGCCAGTTGGACGATGACGGTGTTGGCGGCCTGCGTGTAAGCGAGATTTTGCCACGGGAAGGAGACCTGCGTTTGCGCGCGGAGGTACTCCATGCCGACCCAGAGGAAGGGCGTAAGCGCAATGCCGGCGCGGCCAAAACGGCGCGTGGCACTGCCGAGGATACCGCCGACGAAGCCGTAGTAGATCGAGTGCACGAGAATCAGGAGAATGACGCCGACGACGTTGACGTAGACGACCCAATAGAGGGTGAGAACGGCAGTGACGACGCCGAAACCCCAGCCGCTGCGGAAGCCCTCGCGAAACCCGAGTCCGCGGATGGCGGCGATAAAGAGCGGAACAAAGAAATAGATCAGAAACCACAACGGTGACGGTTCGAAGGCAAGGCTGAAGAATACAGCCGCCAAGAGGAGCAAGATCAGGCGTTGAGGAAAGCGGAAGCGCATTGACGGGGCTTCAATCCGTGGTAACAATTCGTGACGCGGTCACTGGAGGCTGACCTCACGTTTGCCGCGGACAATTTCGCCGACGACATGGCAGGCAACTTTCTGGCGTTTCAAGCTGCGCAGCGCGGCGTCGCGGTCTTTCGCGGAGATGACCAGCATCAGGCCGATGCCCATATTGAAGGCGGAGTACAGATCGGATTCGGCGATGTCGCCCTGCTCTTGCATGAAGCGAAAGAGGGGCGGTACGGCCCAGGCGGATTTAGCGATGACCGCGCGGCAGTTTTTCGGCAGGACGCGGACGAGGTTGCCGGGGATGCCACCGCCGGTGATATGGGCCAAGCCGTGGACAGCGACCTGCTCGCGGAGTTTGGTAATCGGTTTAAGATAGCTGCGGTGGACGGCCATGAGCGCTTCAGCGACAGTCTGACCGAGTCCGGGGATTGGCGAGTCGGGCGCAAGGTTGAGCTTGTCGAAGAAGAGTCTGCGCGCCAGCGAGTAGCCGTTGGTGTGAAGGCCGGAGGATTCGAGGCCGAGCACCAGGTCGCCGGGTCTGATTTTGGAGCCGTCGACGATACGGGAGCGTTCGACGACGCCGACGATAAAGCCGGCGAGGTCGTATTCGTTTTCCTGGTAAAAGCCGGGCATTTCGGCAGTTTCACCGCCGATCAGGGCGCAGCCGTTTTCCTTGCAGGCGCGGGCCATGCCGGCAACGACGTCGGCGACGACGGCAGGCACGAGTTTGCCGGTGGCGAAATAGTCGAGGAAGAAGAGCGGCCGCGCGCCCATGACGAGGATATCGTTGGTGCAGTGGTTGACGAGGTCCTGGCCGACCGTGTCGTGTTTGCCGGTCAGAAATGCAAGTTTGAGCTTAGTACCGACGCCATCGGCCGAGGAGACGAGCACGGGCTGCTTGAGGCCTTTGAATCTGCCGTCAAAGAGACCGCCGAAGCCGCCGATGCCATTGAGGACGGCGGGGTTGTAGGTTTTCTTGACGAGTTGTTTGATGCGTTCGGTGGCCTCATCCCCGGAGGCGATGTCGACGCCGGAATCCTTGTACGACAGTCCCTGTCCGCTCACAGCAATTTGTTTCCGTTGATATCCAATTCGAATTTCATGCCGAGGAAGGTGGCCGCGTTACGACACATCACCATACGGGTGAGGAAGATTTCGAAGTACTCCATCACGGATGCAATCGAGTCGTCGATTTTGATTTCGAGCGTGATGTTCTGCTTGTCGGGATCGACGCGCAGGAACGACGCTTTGGCGGCATAGTTGACGCGGTCGTGTATGTCGACGTTGAGTTGTTCGAGGTTGCGCACGCGCGAAGAGTGCACATCCGATTTGTCGGCGAGAATCACGGCGGCAGCGATGTCGGAGACGGGGGGAATTTCTTTGTCGTCATGATTGCCGATGGCAGCCGCGACATCGACGGCCTCCTCGGTGGCCAGACCCATCTTGTGCAAGAGCGTATAGGCGGCCATGGCGCCGGTCTGGGCGTGGTACTCGCGGTTGATGGCGTTGCCGATGTCGTGCATATAGGCGGCAATGGCGGCCAACTGGCAGACGCGGTCGGGTTTACCGAGGCGCTCGAGGACGTTGTAGGCGATCTTGGAGACGAGCTTGCAGTGGCGCAAGCCGTGCTCGGTGTAGCCCTGGCGGCCAAGGTAATAATCGGCTTTGACGATCCAGGCGGTGATTTCGTCGTTGTGCAGCACTTGGTCGATCGTCACCAGCCGACCGTTGGTCGCAGTCTTATCCATAGGAGTGGTTCCATGCATAGGTGTTGGAAGTTAGCGACAACAAAGGCGTTGTCAAGGTTCATTGTACTTACATCATATCGACCGGATCGACGTCAACAATTACCCGTTGGTGGCGGTTTGTTTGACGTTCCGGCACGTTGAGAACTTCGGCCACGAGCTTGAGCACGGTCTTGATACGCTTGGTCTTGATCAGAATTTGAAAGCGAAAGAAGCTGCGGCGCTTGTGAATGGGAGCCGCGATCGGGCCGTGGACACGAGCGAGGCCGGTCAAACGGCCGTGGACGGCGTCTCTGATCTCTTTGCCGATCTTCTGGGCGTGGGCGGCGTCAGCGGATTCGACGGCGACCAGGATCAGGCGGACAAAGGGGGGAAAGCCGAGTTCGAGGCGTTCGGCGATTTCGGATTCGTAGAAGCTCTTGTAGTCATGCTCCTGCGCCAACAGGACGGTCTTGTCGTCGGGGTAGAGCGTTTGCAGGATGACCTGCCCGGCGAAGTTGTGGCGACCGGCGCGACCGGAAGCCTGGGTAAGAAGCTGGAAAGTGCGTTCGCGGGCGCGAAAATCGGGGAGTTCGAGGCTGGTGTCGGCGGTGATAATGCCGACGAGCGCGACATCGGGGAAATCGAAGCCCTTGGCGATCATCTGGGTGCCGAGGAGAATCTTGGCCTGCCCGGAGCGGAACTTCTCAAAAATCTCGCGGAAACTTCCCTCTTTGCGAGTGGAATCGAGATCCATTCGCAAGAGCGGGACGTCGGGAAAAGCGCGGCGCAATTCTTCTTCCATCTTTTCGGTGCCGATGCCGCGATAGAGAAAGAGGTTGCTGTGACAGCGCGGGCAGGAGTCGGGATAGGGCTCGGTGTAGCCGCAGAGATGGCACAGCATACCGTGACGAATTTTGTGGTAGACGAGGGCGACGTCACAGTCGCGGCAGGTCAGTTTGTGGCCACAAGCGAAGCAGTGCACTGAAGGAGCGAAGCCGCGGCGGTTGAGCAGCAGCATGGCCTGGCCGCTAAGCGCAAGAGTGACCTCGATCTGCTCGCGCAATTCGGCCGAGAGGTAGCCGTGGCCGCGCTTTTCGAAACTCCGGCGCAGATCGACACGGCGCACCAGCGGCAAGGGGCGGGCATCGACGCGCTGCGTCAGTTCGAGCAAACGGTACTTCCCTGCCAGTGCGTTGTGATACGATTCGACTGAGGGCGTGGCCGAGCCGAGAATGACGGCGCAATTCAGTTGGCGGGCGCGCACGACGGCAAGATCGCGGGCATGGTAGCGCGGCGGGGGCGATTCTTGCTTGAGGGAGGCGTCGTGTTCTTCATCAACGATGATCAGACCGAGGTCGGGGAGCGGGCTAAAGAGCGCCGAGCGCGGTCCGAGGACGATATCGAGCCGGCCGGAGCGGGCGCGCTGCCAGATTTCGAAGCGGGACTTGGCCGACATGCGGGAATGAATCAGCGCGAGGCGGTCGCCGAAGATAGCGGCGAGGCGGTAGAAGATCGCCTGCGACAGGCCGATTTCGGGAACGATCACGATGGCGCGACGGCCGGCAGCGATTGCGGATTTGATGCACTCGATGTAGACCTCGGTTTTGCCGGAGCCGGTGACGCCATAGAGGAGAAAGGCCGCGAAGGCGGATGCCGAGATGGTAGCTGTGACAGTGGCGATAGCGGCAGTTTGCTCGGCATTGAGCACGAGGTTCAGATCGCGCGGCGCCGCAGGGGGATTGAAGAAGGGCGGCATTTCTGTAATACTGAGCAGGCCGGCAGCCTCGGCGGCGAAGACCTGCTGGGCTGAAGTTCTGGTCAGGCGGCGCAAGGCGGCCAGGTCGGTGGGGCCGTGTGCGATCAGTTGTTCCAGCAGGCGGCGAGTGACGGATGACTTGAGATCGGGCGGAACCTCTTGCAGAGTGGCTGCAACCTGCAACATTTCGGCGTCGAGACGACCGCGCTTGACCTGCCAGTCGAGCGAGATCAACCCGGCGTCGCGCAGGCTTGTGCGCAGAGCGGGTTTGAGTTCACTGAGGCGTGCGGCGGAGAGCTGCTTGCGCGAGCCGAGCAGTTTCACGAGCGCGGCGGCGGCCGGATCGCCGGCGGCGGCAGCAGCGATGAGCGCAGCGTGAGATGGGATGGCCACGCGCTGATTCAGACGCGCCGACAGGGGCTGCGGGAGATACGACTGGAGCACATCCGCGAGCGGGGTCAGGTAGTAGTCGGCGATGAAACGGCAGAACTCCAGTTCAGCGGCGCTCAGCACCGGTTCGAGATCGGGAAAGGAGTCGATGTCGCGGACGGGGCCGGAATAGCCAGCATCGAGGGCTGTGACGACGCCGAGCATTTTGCGACGCCCCAAGGGGACAATCACGCGGCGGCCGAGAATCTCGCTGAGCGAGAGGGCATCGGGGGCGCGATAGGTGAGCGGTTTCTTGACGGCATCGAAGACGCAGACTTCGACCAATCGCGGGGTTGGGGTCATGGGCGCAATATAGAGGAGGGGGAGGGCGGACGGCAATCAAATGTCGGAGGGGCAGCGGGAGGCGAGATCGAACACGATCACCTGGCCCCCTTTGCTAAGGGGGAATTCGGATCGGTGAGTGACTTCAGTACGGGGAAGATACGTGGCCATTAGCAGAAAGTGAATTAGCAGAAACGTGGCAGGTCTCTGGAGCGGAGGGTTTGGGAAGATGGAGGTCGCAACCGAGACCTGCTCTGCTCCCGCTTCAAACCACGGCAATCCATCGTTTGTCGGAACCCACCGCAAGCGGTGGGGCACCGGGGGCTTGGGGAGTCCGACTGAAGTCGGACCTACAGAGATTCGTGGCGTTGGGCGCAAACGCAACCTATCCCTCGGTCAGTGGGAGTCACCGCAATCCTCGTTCTTCGGAACCCACGGCAATCTTTCGTTCCTCGAAGCCCACCGCGAGCGGTGGGACACCGGGGTGTCCGTACCATAAGAATCAAAATGGGTGCAAAATAAAAGCGGCCGCAGAAGCACTGCGGCCGCGGAGTCAGAGGGAGTGCAGGCTGGAGTTACTTGGCTTTCGCTTCAGCTTGTTCGGCCTCGGCGCGCATACCGAGCCGGGCGTAGATGATCGCCAATTGCCCCCAGCAATCCTTGTTGGCATCGTCGAATTCGACGCACTTCTTGTAGGCTTCCAGGGCCTCGTTCTGCTTCTGCAGGAAGAACGAGATGTTGCCATACCAGTACCAATACGTCGGGTCGTTCTTAGTGGTCTCGGCCGCGAACTTGAAGTCCTCATAGGCCTTCTCGTTGAAGCTCTGACGGTGCTTCATCAGCTCATCCTGGGCGGCCTTAAGCGCCTTATCATTAGGACGGAGTGCCAGGAGGCTATCGAGAACGGCGGCGGAGTCGCGAATTGCGGCGGAGGTGGCGTTGCGAACGTTGAGGACACCGCGCTGATAGCGGATGTCCGTATTGTTGGGATTGCGCACGAGGATTTTGTCGAGCGCGGCCTGCAGGCGATCGTAGTCGCCGAGCGACTGGTAGCACATCGCCTGGTTGGTATAGGCGGCCTCGGCGTTGGCTTCGTCCAGATCGCCGAATTCGCCGTAGAAACGAGCCGCTTTCTCATAGTCCTTAAGTTCGAAGCAGACGTTGGCCAGATCGTAAACCATGCGGGCGTCTTTGGGATTAAGCTGGTAGCTGCGCTCGTAATGTTTGACGGCCTCTTGCGGATTGCCGAGGCGTTCCTCGACGAGCGCGAGGTTGGTCCAGATGCCGGCGACGGTGTCGTCGATGATGACGCAGTCACTGAAGATGCCCTTGGCTTTGGCCAGCAGCTGTGCGAGCAAAGATGAGTCTTTGGCCGCCGCGGCAGGGTCGGTCAAGGTATTCAAGCCGTCCTTGAGCGAGTCGGCCAGGCGCAATTGGCTGACGCCCTGATCGAAATTCCGCTTGAGTTCGGCCATGCGGGTATCCTGAATCTGCTTCTGCATTTTGTCTTTTTCGCAGCGCTTCTGCAGTTTCTTATCGCCGGTTTCGGCGGCGCGGGCGCAGATTTCCTCGAATTTCTTGAATTCAGCCATCATATCGGCATAGCGGGCGCGTTCGGCGTGAATCAGGCCGAGATAGAAATGGGCCTCGACCGGATCGGGGTAATTGGCGACAGCGGTCCGGAGCATTTCTTCGGCCTTGTCAAAATCCTTGTTTTTCTGGCCGAGATAGATCTTGGCGGAGCGCACGAGAGCATCGTACGGCAGCACATCTTTGGCCTGAGCCCAGAGGCTGGTACCACCCAACAGGACTACGATCAAACTTATGGACAGGACTCGTTTCATTCAGATCCTCCTCTTCGTGACGAAAGTCACAAGCTTTCGTCGGAAGCTAATGCCTCCTGTAGGGCATGTCAAAACAATTATCAGCCGTTAAAGCGGACGCGAAAACGCAGAACGGTTTCGGTGTCAGCTTTCGCGGGAACGTTGAATTCGATCAACTGAGCATTCTTCTTGATGGCTTCGAAATTCGTCTCGAGAATCTGCCAGTCGCCCCAGAGATTATAGCGAACGTTGATTGTGACCGCTTCCGTCTTGCGGTTCCGCAGCTTGATTTCAGTGGTTTCTTCACGGACGCGGTCGCTGATACGGCGGGAGTCAACGACGGCGGTTTCGGCGACGATGTCGAAGGCGTTGCCGACGCGCAGTTCAACATCCTCGTTACGCGGTTTGTGATCGATCTGATCTTCACCGAGGAATTCTTCAGAGCCGTCGCTGTCGAGCTTGGTCAGGCGCACCTTGCCGGCGGGCAGAGGCATACCGAGGCCGCCGGCTTCGCTATTCTTGAACGTGACGAGCACCTTGACGTCGTTGCCGCCCTGGAAAGCGTCGTAGCGATAGATCTTGGTAATCGGCGTTGAAGCCGGGTCAAACAGGCTGACCTGCTTGGTCTCGTTGTTGGCGATCGTGGTCGGGCGGCCGAGCGTGTAGAGGTGATATTCAAAGAAAGCCTTCTCCTCGAAACCGGGAGCGGACTCCGCCATCATGACGCGGTCGTCCATGCCCTTGGCCAGCGGCCGTTGCTGGACGCGGTTGATATCGCCGGCGACGAGTTTGAGTTTGGCGTCGTTGTAGGTTTTGCCGGAGCGATTGTCGAGCGAGACCCAGCCGGAGAGGCGGAGATTCTTGTCATCCTTGTCGAGGAGGGCGATGTACTCAGCGTGCCAGGAGATATTTCCGGTCAGGTAGCTAATTTCGGCGTCGCGTTTGCCGGCGACATCACTGGAAAGCAGCCACTGTAAGGTCGGGACGACGATGAGGCCCTCGGGCAATTTAGGAGCGGTCACCGAGAGCATCTCCTGCTGGTTGATCAGGCGGACGGCGCCGCCGTTCAACTGGAGCACGAGGTAGCCGGAGGAAGACGACAAGTAGGTACCGGAGACGACGTCGCCGTTCTTGAGCACGACGTCGATGGTCTGGCCGAGATATTTCTGCAGGACCTTGTCGGCGGAGACGAGGTCATACTGGAAATTCTGTTCGAGCAGATCGACGCGATCGTTGGAGCGCAAGCGGAAATGGACGGAGGTCGGATCGATAAAGGCGGCGACGTCGGTCATGTTCAGGCGGTTGACGCCTTTCTGCAGATCGAGCGTGCGGCCTTCTTTGACCAAGGCCAGGTTCTGATTATAGACGGTAATGGCGACATCGTCGGCCAGCGCCGCGGCGACGAGGCCGAGAATTAAGAGAGATGCGAGAAACAGCCGAGACATTGCGTTTCCTCCTATTTGTACACCTGAGTACCGGACAATTATTCAATTTCCTTTCACTCCGCGGCCCGGGAGCGGCGGAGTCGTGTCTGTACTGATAGGAGTTACAAATGCCGGGGGCAAGTTATTCCCGGCAAGTGGCGGCCGCGGATTCTGATGGTGAGGAATGAGTTAACGCGGCGGTTGGGGCCGCGATTCGGGCTGCGGCAACGATTCGCGGTCGAGGGCATCGCGAACACCGCGCAGCAGCTCCTGCATCTGGAAAGGCTTCTGAATGAAACCGGCGGCACCGAGTTGGGCGAGGGCGTTGCCGTCGTGATCGGAGAAGCCGGAAAGAATCACGGCTTTGACGCCAGGATTGATCTGGCGGAGTTCAGCGAGGGTGTCGAGACCGTTGAGGCGCGGCATGACCATATCGAGCAGAACAAGGTCGATCGAGCTGAAGGCGGCGCGGTAGAAGACGACCGCCTCTTCCCCGTTTTCACAGGCGAAGACTTTGTAGCCGGCGCGGGTGAGGATGCGTTCGGCGAGGTTACGAACGATGGCTTCGTCGTCAACGATGAGCACGCGTTCGCGGCCGTCGGTGGCGCGCTCGAGCACTTGCGGCGGGCGCGGGGCTTCGGTGGTTTCAAAGGCAGGCAGGTACAGGGTGAAGACGGAGCCCTTGCCGACCTCGCTGTGGACTTCGACGCAACCGCGGTGGTTGCGGGCGCAGCCGTAAACGCCGGCGAGTCCGAGGCCGGTCCCCTGCCCTTGTTCCTTGGTGGTGAAGAAGGGATCGAAGATGTGTGCGAGCAGGGCTTCGTCGATGCCGATGCCGGAATCCTCGACGGCGAGGGCGACATAGTGGCCAGGGCCGAGATCGAGGCTGTTGCGGCGGCAGAATTCCGGATCGAGGTGGACGTTGGCGGTGCGGAAGGTCAGGCGGCCGCCTTCGGGCATGGCATCGCGGGCATTGACGCTGAGGTTAAGGATCGCGCTCTGGATCTGCGACGGGTCGCCCTTGACGGTGCAGACGGTTGCCTGCAGATCGGTTTCGAGGGTAATGCGCTTGTCGATGGTGTGGCGCAGGATACGCATAACCTCGTCGATGGTATTGTGCAGGTCGACCGGCACGGATAGGTAGTTGCCCTTCCGGGCGAAAGCGAGGAGCTGGCCGGTGAGATCGGCGGCGCGAGTGGCGGCCCGGACGATTTCGTCAGCGTAGTCTTTGGTCCTCTGGTCGGTGGCGGTTTCGACAACGATGAGTTCGGCAAAGCCGCGAATACCGGCGAGCAGATTGTTGAAATCGTGGGCGATGCCGCTGGCGAGGCGGCCGACGGCTTCCAGTTTGTGCGCCTGGCGCAGGCGGGTCTCCAGGTCGACTTCGCGGGAGATGTCGCGCTTGACGAAGACGAAGTTGACGATGCGGCCGACGGCGTCGCGGATCGGCGAGACGGCGAGTTCTTCGTCGTAGGAGTCGCCATTGGCGCGTTGATTGC
The DNA here is from genome assembly GCA_020853795.1 of Candidatus Zixiibacteriota bacterium. Taxonomy (NCBI): domain Bacteria; kingdom Pseudomonadati; phylum Candidatus Zixiibacteriota; species Candidatus Zixiibacteriota bacterium. The sequence goes on along the minus strand of JADYYF010000130.1, from coordinate 3,229 downwards.
GGAAGCGACCGCTCCAGGTACGGCCGGCCTGAAGCAGGGGCCAGAATTCGGCGAAGAACTTGGTGCCTTCAAAAGTGCTGAAGAAGGAGCGCACCGGCTGTTCGACGACCTGGTCGCGGGTGAAGCCGGTGATGCGCTCGAAGGCGGCATTGACGTAGGTGATCCGGCCGTCGGGGTCGGTAATGATCATGCCTTCGACGGCCTGGTCGACGGCGGTGGCCAGCTGGGCGCGCTCGATTTCGATCAGACGGCGGTCGGTGATGTCGCGGGAATTGACGACGATGGCGCCGACGGCGGGCCAATCGAGCAGGTTGCGGCCAACGGCTTCGAGGATGCGGGTGGAACCGTCGCGATGACGGACCCGAAGCTCGAGGGAAAATTCAGCGCGCGGCCGGGAAAGGACTTCGGCCGCGGCCCGCAGGACTTGGCGCAGATCGCCGCGATGGATTTTATCAAGCACCGAGCGGCCAACCATCTCCGGCGGCGTGTAGCCGAGAATCCGCTGCAGGGAGGGGCTGACATAGGTGACGAGGCCGCGGGCATCGAAGAGCATGATGATATCGGTCGAGCTTTCGATGAGCGCACGGAAGCGTTCCTCACGGTGCTGCAAGGCTTCCTCAGCGCGGACGCGATCGGTGATATCGGCGATGAAACCTTCGAGGGCGACGATTTCGCCCTGGTCGTTACGCAACGCGGCGCCCTGCTCCCAGACCGACTTGCACTCCCCGGATTTGCTGATGATGCGGTACGTGAGGCGGTAGCGCCGGTCAGCGGCGACGGCCTGTTGCACTTCGCCCCAGACGTATTCGCGATCGTCGACGTGGATCAGATCGTTGTAGCTGATCAGTTGGGAGTTGAGCAGGTCGACGGCGGCATACCCGGTCAATTCGAGGCAGCCTTCGCTCACGTACTCCATGGTCCAATCGCGGTCGTTGCGGCAGCGGTAGGCCATACCGGGCAAGTTGCCCAGGAGCGCGGCGGTGGCGCGCTGGGCCTCGCGGGCCGCGGCCTCGGCCTGCTTGCGTTCCGTGATTTCTTCGAAGACGGTGACAAAGAAGTTGCGTTCGGGGGAGTAGGCGGAGATGGCGTACCAGCGGTTCAGTTCGGGCGAGAACTGCTCGAGACGCACGGTGCCACCGTGAAGAGCGATTTTGCCGTACATGGCGATCCAGCGATCGGGTTCCTGTGCCATCGCCGGGAGGACGTCGCAGGCGCGGCGGTTAATCACCTGGTCGCGCCGCAAGCCGGTCATGCGCTCGAAGGCGGCGTTGACTTCGAGGAAGAGGTAGTCGATCGGCTTGCCGCGGTCATCAACGATAATCTGATGGTAGGCGAAGGCGTCGAGGGAGTTTTCGAAGAGGAGGCGATACTTGGCTTCACTCTCGCGGATGCGGGCGGCAGCTTGCTTTCGCTCATTCAAGAATTCGCCGAAGACGATGATGCCGCCGATTTCGCCCTGCGAGTTGCGCCAGGGAGTTACCAGCCAGCGACACCAGACCGGTTTGCCGTCGGCACCGGTCAGGCAGTCTTCGTCACAACTGACGATTTCGCCGGCAAGGGCGCGGCGATGGGCTTCGCGCCAGCGTTCGGGTACCCACGGGTCGACTTCGTAGTGCAGCCGGCCGATCGGGGAATGCGAAACGCTGTGCTCGTTTTCCAGCCACATCTTGGTGGTGAAGAGATACCGCATCTGGCGGTCAAAAATGGCGATGGCTGCGGGCGTGTGCTGGAAGATGAGGCGCAGGTGCTCTTCGGATTCATGCAGCGCCTGCCGGGCGCGGACGGAATCGGTGACGTCGAAGATGGTGGAATAGAGCAGGCGCCGACCGTTGTATTCGAACGGGGAGCTGTAGACCTCGACCCGGCGCACTTCGCCGGAAGCGAGGCGATGGGAGAATTCAAAGTGGTTGCGATGCTCGGCCTCGATCAGGCGGATGCACTCGCGTACCTCTTCGGCCGACAGCGTATTGATAGCGGTGATTTTCAGTTGGAGCAGGCGTTCGCGCGGATAGCCGTAGAAGTCGACGGCGGCCTGATTGGCGTCGACGATGTTGGCGGTGGCCGGGTCGATGACGAGTTTGACGGCCTCGTTGCGCTCGAACATCTGCCGGAAGCGTTGCTCGCCGGCGGTGAGCAGTTCGATAGCGCGTTGCTGCTGGAGGAATCCGGCGAGTTCGGTGCTGAAGCTGTCGATGACCTGGAGCAGCTCGGTGTCGATCGGGAGCGCGGCGCGCGCGTAGAGCGCGATGATACCGACGCGGCGGCCGTTGGCCGCGATCGGAAACCAGAGGGCGGTGCGTAGCGCCATCTGATCGACCAGGTGGTTCCGGCCCGGAAGCGCAGAGGAGCGGACATCGGAAGTCCATTGCGGCGAGCCGCCCAGCCAGACCTTGCCCAGCGGAGCTTGTTCTTCCGTGATGCGCAGTGCGAAGGAAGCGCGCTCGTACTCATCGCGACAGGGCAGATCGGGCGCTAGCCAGAGTGAGGAGAGTGCGAAGTTCCGGGTGGTGTCATCGAGTTGCCAGAACTCGGCGATCTCCCATTCCAGATTGCGGGCCAGCGCTTCCAGCACGGCGACGACGGACGAATCGCCACGAACGATGGCGGCAAGGGCGCGGATGATTTCATTCTGAGCCTGGATTCGGCGGGCGCGGCGAGACTCCTCTTCGGCGCGTTCGGCGTCAATGGTGATCAATAGCCCAGCGGCAGCATCGCCGGGGATGATGCGGCCACATTCGAAGACGATCTGGTAGGCGTCGTTCGCGACATGCAAACGGTACTCAGTGGAGTATTCGCGCTGGTGGCGGCAGAGGTTGTCGAAGTCGGCGCTGACGCGGGCGCGATCATCGGGATGGATGCGGGCGAAGCGCAGATGGGGCTCAGACTGGAGCTGCTCGCGCGAGAAGCGCAGGATGCTCACGGCCGCTGGATTGGCGTATTGCAGCGCCAGCCCGGCGGCATCGAAGACCAGGCAACCCTCCCGGAGGACATCAAGAATCTGGCTAATCGCAACACCCGCTGGATTTAGACAGTTGTCAGTCTGTTGGCGAAGGGCAAACGACGAAGAATGATCTAAGAAGCAGCCCCGGATCGGCCAACGGCTAATTCATAGTGAATTTATCGGCTCTCAGGCGCAGAGCGTTAGGGATGGAAAGTGGGAGTCGCGAAGCTGTTTCGAGTTGAATCAAGTGAGGCGAAGAAAGCGACGAATAAAACGCCCTGGTCCCTT